>JAKAAU010000034.1 GCA_021802165.1 Thermoplasmata archaeon | reverse complement strand
ACCAGTTTCTTGCAAATTATTTTTCATACAGGGTCTTGAGTTCAATTTACGATGTAAAGCTTTCATCTGAATTCAAATATCCAGTATTCGTATTCATAGAAGAGGCCCATAATTTTGTGCCCCCAAGGAATAACAGCAATATCGCCAGGATGATAAAAAAGATTGCCGGTGAGGGAAGGAAATTCGGCATATTTCTTGTGGTCATTACCCAGCGGCCTGGAAAGATAGACGCAGATGTACTCAGCCAGTGCAATTCTCAGATTATTCTCCGTGTTACCAATCCATCAGACCAGAATGCCATACTTGAGAGCAGTGAGAATATAACAGGATATCTTATGGCTGACCTTCCTTCACTGGATACAGGAGAAGCCATAATAGTGGGTGAAATAGTTAAGATGCCAGCAATAGTAAAAATAAGGGACAGGGAAACAAGGGCAGGTGGTTCAGATATTGATGTGATTGGGCTTCTAAGGGAGGCCAGGGAGGAGGTAAGGAAGAGAAATGACCCCTCAGAAGTCCGGAAGAAAACCAGGGATTTGCTGGGTGAATTCTGATGGCAAGGTTTCTGCATTTATCAGATACGCATCTGGGATACAGGCAGTATATGATGGATTTGCGTGAGGAAGATTTCTATGAATCGTTCAATGAAGCCATAGACACGGGCCTGGAGGAAAACGTCGATTTTTTTGTACACACCGGAGACCTCTTTGATACATGGTCTCCATCAAACAGGGCCATGAACGAATTCAAAAAAGCAATGATAAAACTGTATAAGAAAAACAAGGTAATGTACCTTATAATGGGAGACCATGACCGCCCTAAAAGAACAGATGAGGTTGCATCCAGGATATTCGATTTTCTCGGTGTGAAACTCCTGGGCACAGAAGGTCTTCAGAATACTGTCATAAACTATGGAGGGGAGGATATACTTTTATCAGGAATATCCAATATGAAGGGCCTGAGAAAAAATGGCCTGGTGGATCAGTACAGGAAAGCCGATGTTGAGGCCAGGCCTTATAAAAACTCAATTCTAATGTCACACCAGGGAGTTTCACCATATCTCATAGCAGAAGCCTGCGAGGTGGATTCAAAGGATTTGCCTGTAAATTATAAATATCTGGCATTCGGGCATGTGCACGATTCTTATTTGATAACGGACAAATATCCTGTGTTTTCATACGCAGGGTCAACGGATCTGAACAGCACAAATGAGGTGAAAAATTTCGTAAAAAATGGAAAATCTGTAAATCTGGTTGAAATCCATAATGGCACTGTGGAAGCACAGAGGATAAGGCTGAAATCAACGAGATACCAGGATACAGTATCATCTGATTACGGAAACTATATGCAGGATATAGATAAAATCCTGTCCAGGGAAAGGACCAACATAAAGGATCCTCTCATTTCTGTGACCATACACGGCGACGCAAACCGCGAAGAGGTTAAAATGAAACTAAATGCATTGAGAGATGTAATAATCCGCGGGCCGGTATTTGAAAAAGAAGTTAAAACCGCGGAGGCCAGGCCCAATATGTCAAAACTTCAGGATTATTTTATGGCATATTTCCATGATGATAATATGGCAATTCTTGCTGAAAACATATTCAATTCCATAAAAAATGAAGACAGCGAAACATCATACCGGCTCATAAAGGAGATACTGAAGGTGGAATAATGATCATAGAGTCACTGAAAATTGTAAATTTCCTTTCCCATGAGGATACGGAAATAAACTTCGAGCCCGGTATCAATATTATAACAGGAAAAAATGGCGCCGGGAAAACAGGTGTACTGGATGCAATTAAGTTTGCACTTTTTGCAGAATCCAGGAACAATGAAAAAAACAACGAACTCATAAAGAAGGGCAAAAACTACTTTGAAATAACACTTAATTTCAACATAAATGGTGAACATTACGAGGTTTACCGTCATTTCGGTGTGAAAAAGGCGAAGAACGCCGAGAGGCTGGCATATGTCAAAAAAGAGGGCGTTATGGTGGCAGAAACATACGAGGGTGTTAATGCAGAAATAACCAGGGTTCTCAATGTCTCAAAGGAAGTTTTCAAAAATTCCGTATTTGTGGAGCAGGGCCAGATGGATTCGCTCATAACCGGGACCCCCAAGGAAAGAAAAACTATATTTTCTGATATAATAGGCTTAACCTCACTTTCAAAAAGCGCAGAAAAAATAAAGGACATTATAGGAAATTTCAGGGACCAGGCATCAATACTTCAGGGTGCGAAGGACCGGATAAGTGATCTTAATTCTGAAATAGAGGATCTGGAATCAAAAAAATCCGATGCCCTTGATTCTCTTGCTATGGCGGAAGAGCATACCAGGAACCTCGCTGCAGAACTGGAAAAAATAAAAAACACAGTGAGGGAAAGGGATGAAACATTATCCAGGGCTAAAAACCTGGAATCAAACATATACACCTACAGGAATGAAATAAACATACGCAGTGAAAAAATAAAAAGCATGAAATCCGATCTCCTCCTGCTGCAATCAAAACTGGACAGGCTGAAATCACTGGAATCCAATCCTTATTACATTAAAAGGGATACTATAAATAAATATTTTATTAAAAAAACCGGCATTTCAAACATCGAAAAAGATATAAAAAGGCTTGAAACATCAGGTGAAGAATATAATAACTATTCCGGAAAAATAAAAGGACTTTCCCAGCAGCATATTGAATATTCTGAACTTAAAAAGAAATACAGCGAAAATAACCGGCAGATAATAAAATACAGGGAAAGCCATGAAAGATACATCAACCTTGTGGGCAGTGTAAAATCCCTCAAAGCCCGTATAGAGTCGGAAAATAACTTTGTTCAAAAATTTCTTGAAACAAGCGGAATGCAATTAGAAGAACTTGCAGATTCTGCCAGCAGAAGGGAGAGCATTAACCAGGAAATAATCAGAAAAAAAACAAGGATTTCAGAAATAAAATCCACAGTTGTCAGTTATAACAGCATGCTGGGCGAGATCAGGGAAAACGAAGAGACATTAAGGGGAAAAAATAAATGCCCTCTATGCGGTACCGAACTAACAGAAGAACATATGGCGGAAATTTCTGATGAATACAGGGCAAGGGAGGAAAAAATCCTAGCCAGCATAGATGATCTCAAGGTCGAAAAGCAGAGACTCGATTCAGAGATTGTTAATATGGAAAACATGTACCGGCAGCTGAACAGCAGCGAAATCGGTACGGCAGTTTCATATCTATCGGATATCAAGTCAACCGGGAAAGAACTTTCCCGCCTGGAATCAGAAATGGGCAGCAACTACAGCGGATATAAAATGTTCATGGAAACATCTGCTGAAAATGATATAATATCAAAGAAACTGGAAGAATACCAGAAATATGAGGATAGTTATACCAGATATTCAAATATGATTTCGGGGATCAATATTGATGAATTGAACAGGGAGCTCAGCGAATTAAAAGGCAGGTTCCAGGAGGCCAGCAGGGATGCTGCCAACCTGCTTGGAGAAATAGGATTCGAACCAGATCCCTCAGAATATGGAAAAATAGAATCAATTTCACAGGAAATTGAAAACATGCGGTCAGATGTGGAGAGAGCCAGAAATCTTGAGGCTTCAATTAAATCCATTAACGATGAAATAGAAGAAAGAAACAAATCAATAATTGATATAGAAAAAAAACTTTCTGATACCAGGGAGCTACTGAATACATATAAGGATGTAGACACAGAATTAAGAAATGCAGAAAATAAACATTCTGATTCAATAAAGGAACAGACTAAGTTCAGCACCCTTGTAGAAACATACAGTGAACGTGTAAATGAGAATAAAAATACCATAAGCAAACTTCAGGGGGATGCAGGAAGGTACAGCAAACTTGTGGATACCATCTCCACCCTGAATAAAATCAGGGAGTCTTTTGACTACAATGGTATACAGTCAATGATCAGGAAGGATGCATCAGCATCCATGACAAACCTAACAAGAAAATACCTGCAATCATTCAACCTTGATTTTGACGATATAGGAATTGATGAGAATTTTGATATAAGGGTAACACAGAATTCCATGGAACAGACACTTGAATCACTCAGTGGAGGTGAAAAAACTGCGCTTGCTATTGCATTGCGCCTATCAGTTACGGAATACGTTCTTGACCGGATAAGCACAATTATAATGGATGAACCCACAAATTTCCTGGATGAGGACAGAAGGAATAATCTCAAGGATATTATACTTTATTCATTGAAGGGTGATAACATAGTGCCACAGATGATAATGATAACGCATCACAGTGAACTGATATCGGTTGCAGACTTATCTTACGAGATGGTAAAACATAATGGCACTACACATGTAATCTCATAATTATTTTTCACCATTTTCATAAAATTCATTGCACAGATAGAATTAGCACATAGAGTAACCTATAAATGCATCATTTCCACTTTAAAACACCAAACACTAAAATATCCCTGTGGTATTATAAAGAGAAATGATTAATATTGATTATTCCGAGACTGTATACAGGCCCGCAGAGGATACAGATCTCCTGATGGATCACACAAAATGTGGACAAAAGGTTCTGGAGATGGGGGCAGGCACAGGGATAATCTCCATAAACCTTGCACTCCAGGGCCATACAGTGACGGCAGTGGACATATCGCAGGATGCCGTTGAACTGATAAAACATAATGCAGGGATCAATAAAGTTAGCATTGAAGTAATAGAATCGGATCTTTTCCAGAATATCCACGGAAAATACGATACCCTGATATTTAACCCACCATACCTGCCGGTAGAGAACGAAAGTCCTCAGTGGGCGGGAGGCAGTGATGGATTTGCCGTTACAGGAAGATTCCTCGCATCTGCAGATAAATATTTGAATAGATGTGGGAACATTTATATTATACTATCCGACCTTACAGATATAGAATCATTTATAAGGAAAAATAAAAATTATGTATTTACAGAAATTGCATCAGAGAGTTTTGATTTTGAATCCATCAAGCTTTACGAGCTAAAAGTGAGAAAATGACAATACAGGAAAGAATAAAGGAAATAGAGGACGAAATTAAAAAAACCCAGAAAAATAAGGCCACGGAAAAACATATAGGCCTTCTCAAGGCACGGATGTCCAAGCTGGAACTTGAGGAGGAATCGCATAAGAAGTCAGGAGGCTATGGTTTTTCTGTTTCAAAAAGCGGGGATGCAACAATGGCACTGGTAGGATACCCCAACGTAGGCAAGAGCTCTCTCCTTAATGCACTTACAAATAAAAAAAGCACTGTTGGGAACTTTGAATTTACGACCCTCACAGTTATTCCCGGTACATTGAATTATAATGGGGCACAGATACAGATACTAGACCTTCCAGGGATTATAGATAATGCCGCCCTGGGGGCAGGGCGTGGCAGGGAGATAATAAGCACAATACGTAATGTCGACCTCATAGTCATGGTGACGGATATCCAGCTCAAGGGGCTCGATCGTATAGTTGCAGAACTTTACAAGGCGGGCATAGTCTTGAACAGGAAGCGGAAGGATATATCATTCAAAAGGACAAATTACGGCGGCCTGAGGATACATAAACCAAGAAATGTGGATATAGATAACAGTGATATCAGGGATATAGCCAAGGAATTCAAAATTGTCAATGGAGATATATATATCAGGGAAAGCATAGATATTGATGATCTCATAGATTTTTTCAAGGGAAATATAGTGTATATAAAATCTTTCATGGTTGTCAATAAAATAGATATGCCCCATGATGAAGAACAGCTGAAAAAACACCTGAAAAATTTCGGCAATTATATAGAGGTTTCAGCAGAAACAGGGTATAATCTGGAAAACATGAAGAATATGATTTATAAATCACTGGACATGGTCCGTGTGTATATGAGAAATAAGGCAGGCGAGGTAGATTATGAAAGGCCATTAATACTGAGCGAGGGGGCCACAGTCAGGGATGTGTGCAGAAAAATCAGCCGGGAAATGATTTCCACCTTCAGGTACGCGATCATAACCGGTCCATCAAGGAGAATAGAAGCCAGGGTCGGTCTCGATTATAAAGTGAATGATGAGGATGTCGTAACACTGATAAGCAAGTACTGAAATTCAATGACTTCCATCTAACTCATGAACTCCCCGGATTTCTAGCTGAAATCTAATAAATTGCAAAATATTCTGTGCCTTCACAAAATTAAGAATAAATAAGAAATCAATTTAATTTTAAAAATTATAATAGTGATTTATTTTGGCATTTCCTGTTTGTTCTTTTCAATTTTTTCCGGGTTAAATGATAGTTTGCCACTGTTGTAAACAAAGGCGTACATCACCATGAGCAACAGGAACAGTATGCCCCCTATAATGCTCAGCCAGAAATTTGCGGCCTGCATTGAATTTGGTGAGGCAAAGGCATTTATCGAATATGCATTCCCCGCAATTCTTGTTATGGGAAGTTCCAGGAACAGCACGGAAATAGTAACCGCAACAAACCAGAATGGTTTATACGATGCCAGATGTGTTGTAGATTTAGCCATGTAAAGCAATGGCACTGCTAGGGTTATTATAACAGGAAGTACCATATAGTACCCTACAAACTTTGCTCCTGCAAGTGTTGCCACAACATTCCATGCATTTACATTAAGGAATAGCCCGAATATTATGGTAAGCAGTGGAACCCAGCTTGTTCTCTTTGCGAGCCTGTAAAATACCTGTGACATCCCGTATGCTATGAACAATGTGCCAAACAGGAATTCCCAGTATACAGCCGAATAAACTGGGGAGGTAAGTAGCGCAGTGTAATCCACATAGGACTTTGAGAGGTTTACAGTATTCAGATGGAGCAGAGGTGGCAATGATGGTATTGCTGTAGATACACTATTTCCTATTAGAAGTGCTGCAACAGCTGTGACAAACCCTATTACCATAAGGAAAGTTGCACCTGAGTAAAACATCATCAATGGCCTGCTGTCAACCTTTTTCCATATGAATTCTGCATATATTATGGCAACATTTCTCAGTATTAATAAAGCAACGAAGGTTCCTATTACAGGTATAAACAGGTATGAGGCTATGGGTGTAAGCCCGGAATATATCAGCTCAAGCTCCACCACAAAGAACACAATCATTGTTCCGGTTATCTCCCATATGGGAACTATATGCTTCAGTACCACTGTTTTGTGCTTTTCATAGTTGCTGAATATTGGAAACACAGCTATGAATTCCGAAAACAGGAATGTTACCATTGCGGCAATTACTATTTTCAGAAATACCCCATCTGCATTAAGGTATGAAAAAGACATTTATCTCGCCCCCGCATTTACACTGTTTATATCCTTGCCTGGATTATTGATATTCAGGTCCTTTTCAGCCTTTCTGAGTTCATCATCCACATTTGCCAGGTTCAGCACCTTGGCATTGAAGTAGAATGTGAAGGGTATTATTATCAGATAGAATAGAATTATCACTATTCCCAGATACCAAACGATTGTGGATGTGGATGCAGCCTCTGCTATGGTCATCACACCGTAATGCCCTGCTATTATTGGCTGCCCTGCTGAATTGTATGGCATCAGTATTATATAAGGAACCCTTCCGACTTCTGCGGTATACCATCCATCTTCCATGGTGAACATTCCCAGGAAACCCATGCCTATGAATCCGTAGAGAATCCATTTCATGTTGAATATATCTTTTTTCATCAGCCTCAGCACAAGGACAATAAACCAGAACAACCCCATTAGCAATCCGAAACCTACCATGAGGTCAAGTGTGTCATGTATAACCGATGGTGCCCATGTATAGGATGGGTAGGAGGAAAGCCCCGGTATATATCCAGCATTGCCCTTTGTGAGTGGATATGCTAGCAGGGACTGTATTCCGGCCAGCGGGATGAAATCCACAGATTTCCCGTTCACGATGAATCCGAATAAATGCTCTGGGGCACCGGACATTACGGGATGCATATTTAGTTCAAGCATTGCATATTTTAATGGCTCTACTACCAAGAGAGTTGATAATTCGATAGAACCGCTTATACCTATAAGAATTATGTCCACAATTCCGATTGCAGAAAGTATTTTCATTGCAGACCTGTCAATTTTCTTCTCCTCATCGTTCTTTGACTTTAAGTACTTGTATGCAAAATAGGCTAAAAGGGCCATTGATCCTGCGAAGTACATTGCCATGAACATATGGAATAACTCCGGGCCTGTTGAGGGCTCATAGAAAACCTTCAATGGATTTACACCGGTTATAACAGATCCTCCTGAACTGATATATTTTGCTATGTTGAACGATCCTGTAGGCGTATTCATCCATGCATTTACATTTGTGATCAGCCATGCCGAAGCCCCTGTGCCAAATAAAACTCCCCAGGATACAAGCCAGTGGTTCCACCTGTTTTTGAAATTGTCCCAGAAGTATACATAAACCATAAGCGTTATGGATTCAACCAGGAAGGCAAAAACCTCTGCATAGAAGCTTAACATTGCAACTGCCCCTACAAGCCTCATGAACACGGGCCAGAATAGCATCAGCTCAACCGCCATGAAAACTCCTGACGCAGTCCCTATGGCGAAATTGATCACCAGGGCTATACTCAATTTATGAGCCAGAGCCTCATAATATTTGTTCTTCCTTTTCAGTGCTATATATTCTGCAATAGTTATTACAAGTGCCATTGCCAGCGTTATCCCCACTATAATGATATGCGCTGAAATCGTATATGCGAACATTGCACTGTCCCAGACTGGATATGATATTCCCATCTTAATCAAATATAGCATTTTAAAATGGTATTTATTACATTTACCTAACATGTCAGGTACTCCACTTTTATATAATAGCAAATTTTTTTAAATACCAATTACATATCATGATGTGTCAAAATCAAGCAGGGAAATCACCGCAGTAATTACTGTAAAAAGAAAGGACTGTGAAATTACAAATTATATACTCCAGACATTTCCAGATGCCAGTATTGAACGCCTTAAAATTGATGGAAAAACAACTACCCATAGAATATCTTTCAGATCAGATGAAGACGCTGATTCTGCGCTCCCTGAAATAAAAAAAATAACCATTGATACTGTTAAAACTGGAAAAAGAATAGTATGGGCAAAGGGATCTTGTTGCAGTGCCTGCTCTGTGATTGGCAACTCCGAGGCTGTAATAATTGGGAGTAGGGTTGTTAGCCCTGAAGTACTGTCATACCGCGTTTCTCTTCCAGGAATCTCAAAACTTATGGATTTAAAGCGTAATTTGCAGAGGGAAGGAATGGAATTTTCCATTTCTGATATTTCATTTGACGAGGGAAATGCCATAACAGACAGGGAGAAGGAGATTATTTTTTCGCTCTATGAGTACGGATATTTTGACCCGGAACGGAAGATGTCACTTACACAGATTGCCGAGCAGATGGGTATTTCCACTGCGGCCCTTTCTGAAATACTCAGGAAAACATTAAGAAAAATAGTAAAGGACTATGTAGAAAGTAAACTATAAGCAAATTTTTTATCGGGATAAGCAATAATACACCATGGCAGGTATGGAATATATATTTCACGGAAATGTACAGGGAATCGGTTTCAGGGCACATGTTAAAAAGAAAGCGTCTGAATTGGGAATTACAGGCTGGGTAAAAAATATGGACGATGGGTCGGTAAAAGCAGTTTTTTCTGGAGACCCTGAGATGATCTCCATACTGGAAGCCTACTGCAGGAAAATTCCATTATCAGAAATAACATCTGTAGATTCAATACCTGCAGATAATTGCAAATTTGAAACATTTGAAATACTCAAATAATATTTATCCAACAATTCTATACTTGTATCCAAGTTTATCCAGATTTCCAAGGAGTTCTTCAATCCTTTCCCTGTCCAGTATATTTATTGTAAATAGAAGATACTGGTATCCAATCGGGGTATCTTTGTTAAGATTATCAACCTCGGCATGGTATATATTTGCCCCAGAGGATGAAATTGCGCTGACTATTTTTTCCATGGTTCCCGGGTGGTCAGGTATCTTGAACTCCAGCCGTAGAAGCTTATCCTCCATTTCCATTGCCCTGTATATTATATTGGAAAGCAGAAGGAAATTGATGTTCCCGCCCGATAGCACA
>JAKAAU010000033.1 GCA_021802165.1 Thermoplasmata archaeon | reverse complement strand
ACAGAGGAAAGAATCAGAATATTATATTAACTCCCAGGCCAAAGGTAAGGGACAGAATAAGGGATATGGCCCCAGGATCCCTCATGGTTCTATTTAATCTTGATAGCGAAAAATCCTTTGATAAGAAAAAATTTGAAAAATCGGATCCTGACATTATTATACTAAACAGCTTTGATAAATCACCATTCGGAGAAACAAACAATGATTATATAATTGTCAGTGGTGAGAAAAGGGATGAACTTAAAAATATGAATAAGGCTGATTTGTCCCTTGAAATATTCAGAAGACTAAAGAATATGAAAAGAGACCCTGGAGAGCCCGGTATGAATTCACTTATACTTTGAGTTCAGTACGGGTTGATTAAGTATAATTTTAATATATATTCCTTAAATATAGAAAAAATTAAAATCGTATAACATATTCAATAATAATGCCTTTCATAATATTTGTGGACTTTGATTATTTCTATGCACAGGTGGAGGAAATAATGAACCCATCCATAAGGGATAAACCTGTAGTAGTTTGTGTCTACTCCGGCAGAACTGAGAACAGCGGTGCCGTTGCAACTTCTAACTACATAGCAAGGTCTCTGGGCATAAAATCCGGGATGCCCCTTCCTCAGGCCCTGAAGGTTGGCAGGGATAAAGCTATATTCCTGCCTATCAGGCGTGATTTTTATAAGGAATTTTCAGATAGGGTAATGAAAACCATATCATCCTATTCAGATAAAATGGAAATCGCGAGCATTGATGAGGCATATATAGACGTAACAGAGGAGTGTGATAATTTTAATGAGGCTGTCGCCCTTGCCGGCGAAATTAAGGAAAAAATATTTAAAACTCATGGTATGCAAGCATCTGTAGGGGTATCAGTAAACAAGGTTATAGCAAAAGTTCTGGGCGATATGGCAAAACCTGACGGATTAAAATATATTGATCCGGAACATGTGGATGAGTTCCTTGACACACTTGAAATTACCAGAATTCCAGGGATCGGTTCTGTCCTGTCATCCAGATTGAATGATGCAGGTGTATATTATATACGTGATATATTGAAGGCAGATCCTGCCGGAATGACGGAAATCCTTGGAAATGCAAAATATAACTATCTAATTGACATCGCTGAAAACAGATATAGCAAGCCTGTAGAAGAACGTGTTAGAAAAAACTTTGGCAGGTACATGACCCTTCAGGAAAATACCAGAAATCTCGATATAATTTTACCAGTAATTAAAAAGGCTGTGGATTTTGCATATGAAAAGGCACCAGGAACGCCTGGAGAGATTTCTGTGATAGGCATTATGGAGGACCTTGATATAGTTTCCAGATCCTATACATCTGGAAGAATTACAAAAGAAAATGCCTATACAATTGCCAACACTCTTTTAAATAAAATACTGGTGGAAGATGATAGAAATTTCAGGCGTGTTGGCATTAGGCTCGGCAGGATAACAAATAACGAAAGCCTTGACGATTTTTTCGGTGTTTAGATGAAAATACGCTGGAATTCAGGCAGGTATATCAATATATACGAAATTGAAACGGATCCAAAAAACCGGGACACATTGATGGGAGAACTGCGTAAAAACGATCCATTTGTTTACGACCTCAGGGTGGAATCACATAGAATAGAGCTTTCCTATTTTTATCACATTAACAGTAAAACCATGAAAAGAATGGGGACAAACTTTTTTACATCCAGAATTGATTTTTTGCAGGGGGCAACATCATTCAACTTCGCACTTTACCTCATTAAGGGTGAGCGCTACTGGGAGGCGCACGAGGTACTGGAAAATCAGTGGCAGGCATCAACAGGAATAGAGAGAGTTACATACCAGTACATAATACTTTTATGCGTTGCCGGTGTACATATGCAGCGTGGCCATAGTGCAGTAGCCAGAAATGTGATAGAAAGGGCAAACAGGTTGAAAATACGTGATACAATTAATAATATAGATGTTGCCTCTATAAAGAGGGAAAAATTATTAAATCCATTTATTCCATTGAATACGCTTGTGGGATGCCCTTAGTACTGCAGTGTATGAACACATCTTCTCTTTCATGAAAGGCGTGTAGAAATAGGTAGAATTTTATTAAAATTATAAATTAAATATAAGAATTTCCATGTTAATATCTCAAATTTATTATTATAAAATTTTGCCATTCTATAACTTTCTAAGCATATCCAGGTAATCTGTAAGGTCTTCATAATCACGGATAAGATGAAGTATATCTATTCCAAGTGCCTCCATCATGGTAAGTGCCAGTGATAGGTTTTCCTCATTTTCTTCCGAGAGTTTTTGAGTATTCAACTTATCATATATCTCATTAAAATTCTTTTCTGCCTGCCCTCTGAATTCATCCAGTTTCCCTGTAATGTCTTCCTCTCTTTTCTTCATTTCTTCTGTGCTATCCATCGGTCAAAATTAATAAAAAATATAAAGTCTTTTGGTTATTCCATCACCGCCCCCATGGATGAGGATGTAACCAGTTTCGCATACTGGTTCAGTAATCCTGTTTTATATCGAATTTCAGGTTTCTTCCACTCCTTAAGTCTGTTTTTTATCTCATCCTCATCTACCAGGAGGTTTATTTTTCTGTTAGGGCCGTCTATCTCTATCATATCCCCGTCACGTACAATTGCTATTGCGCCTCCATCCATGGCCTCAGGTGCTATATGGCCTATCATTATTCCCCTTGTGGCACCGGAGAACCTTCCATCTGTGATGAGGGCAACGCTGTCCCCCAGGCCTTCTCCTATGAGTTCAGAAGTTACAGAAAGCATTTCCCTCATGCCTGGGCCGCCCTTCGGGCCCTCATATCTTATAACTACTGTATCGCCTGGCTTAATTTTCCTGTCTTTTATGGCCCTGAAAGTTTCTTCTTCTGAATCAAAAACTTTCGCAGGGCCCTTGTGGTACTTTACCTTAGATGCAGAGCTTTTAAAAACTCCTCCTTCGGTAGCCAGGTTTCCTTTCAGGATGTTTATGCCGCCATCATGGCTGTATGGTTTATCGAATTCAGAAATTATATTACCCTGTGTATAAATTTTTATATCCTGCAAATTTTCCTTAATGGTTTTTCCAGTTACAGTCATCTGATCGCCATTCAAAAGCCCATGTTCGAGCAATACCTTCATCAGAACAGGGACTCCACCTATTTTGTTCAGGTCAGCCATAACGTACTCGCCGGATGGTTTCATATTTACGATTTCCGGGACCTTCCTGGAAATTCTGTCAAAATCATCAAGGGATAGTTTCAACCCTGCCTCATGCGCAATTGCCAGTAGATGTAATACCGCATTTGTCGACCCTCCAGAGGCCATCAATACTGTTATGGCATTGTAGAATGATTCCTCAGTAAGTATATCCCTGGGTTTTAATCCGTTCTCTATAAGATGCATTACTGCTTCTCCAGTCTGATAGGCGTATTTCTGCTTTGCACCGTCAACTGCAGGGGGAGACGCACTACCAGGAAGCGCCAGCCCAAGCACTTCAGTCATCATTGCCATCGTATTTGCTGTATAGAGGCCACCACATGCTCCTGCTGTAGGTATAGCATTATCCTCCATGAGCTTAAAATCTTGCTCTGTCATTTTGCCATTCATATACGCCCCAACCGCCTCAAATAAATCTCCGACGGCGATCTGCTTTCCCTTGAAGTAGCCGGGCAATGTGGTTCCTGAATACATTACGATGGATGGAATATTCATTCTGGCCATGGCCATCATCATCCCTGGTGAGGTTTTGTCACATCCAGAGAGCGCGGCAAAACCGTCATAACCATGGGCATTTACTGTTAATTCAATTGTATTGGCAATAAGTTCTCTGCTAACAAGTGAATATTTCATTCCCTCGGTTCCCATGGCAATTCCATCTATGACAACCGGTGTTGTAAAAACCCTTGGAGTGCCACTTTTGCTTCTTATTCCCTCCTTTGTGTGGTTGGCCAGTGACAGAACATGTATGTTGCATGGCCCCGCTTCATTCCATGCGGCTGCAACGCCCACCATATAATTTTTTAGGTCACTGTCATTCAATCCCATTGCCTTCATAAACGCACGGTTCGGTGATCTTTCCGGTCCGGCGTATGTCGTATCTGAACGCTTCATTTTGAAATAAAAGGCATTATTATATTTAACATTTTTTAATTATTTACTAATTAGCAATAAAAATAACACAATAATTAAATATTGCATATACATAAACCATATTACCTGTTGTTATTACTGCGGATTCATCATGCATGTCTGAATTTAACTATCATGGGGTTCCCTGTTAATGATTTCGGGTAACGGTGGTAAATTTGAAAAGCGTGAGTAGGTTTATCTAACATCTGTGGCGTATTTTTCCAGAATAGTTTTAGAAGTAGCTTGTCAGTGAGTTTTAGTTTTTTCAGGAGTGTTTTATATGAAAGGTTCTGAATTACTTGTTAAATCTATGAAGAGAGAGGGTGTAAAAGATCTTTTTGGTATCCCCGGGCTGTACAACATGCCATTATATGACTCGTTCATTGAAGACGTGGAATCGGGTGAACTGAGGCATATACTGATGCGGCATGAGCAGGCAGCTGCCCACGCAGCCGATGGCTATGCCAGGGCTACCGGAAGGCCCGGAGTCCTGACTGCAACTGCCGGTCCCGGAGTGACCAATATTGTTACCGGCCTGATTACGGCATACCAGGATTCTTCTCCGGTTGTTGCAATCACAGGAGCTGTAAATAGAAATGCCATGGGAAAGCTTTCCTTCCAGGAATCAGATACTCTTGGAGTGTCTTTCCCTGTAACGAAATATGCTGTGGAGGTTAAAACCATAGAGGAAATCCCTGTATGGGTCAAAAATGCATTTTATATCGCGTCTACTGGTAGGCCAGGCCCGGTTGTTGTTGACGTGCCGAGAGATGTACAGATGGAGGATATAGAGAATGTTAATTATCCTGAGACAACCAATTTGCATTACAGGTCGTTCCAGACTGTAGTAGATAAGGACAAGGTCAGGCAGATGGCGCTTAATCTCATGAAGGCAGAAAAACCTGTACTGCTGGTGGGTACCGGGGTTGTATGGGCAAATGCCACAGATGAGGTACTGAAATTATCTGAATTCCTTGGATGCCCTGTTGTATCAACACTTCCTGGAAAATCTGCGATTCCGGCAGATTATCCGCTTTATGTTGGTGCCATGGGATACTATGGCCGGGCAGAGGCGAGTATGGTTGCCCTGGAGTCAGATCTCCTGCTTGCCATAGGAGCCAGATTCAGTGACAGGACATTTACATCCTACGATGAAATGAAAGATACAAAAAAAATATTTATGTCTATAAATCTTGACCCTACAGATTTTTCCAAGGGTATAAAGCCTGACGTTTCCATGGCCGGAAATGCCCGGGTGCTTCTGCAGGAACTTCTAAATGACCTGTCTGTCATGGGTCGTAAAAAGGCAAACTATGCATGGAATCGCAGAATAAATGAGCTTAAGGATTATTATTCACAGTATTCCCATCCCCCTGATGATGGCTATATGCGGCCGTGGCAGATCCTGAAAGCACTGAGAGAGGCACTGCCAAGGGATGCCATAATGACAACAGGCGTTGGGCAGCACCAGATGTGGGCAGAAACACATTGGGAAAACCTCGAGCCAAGATCCTTCTTTTCATCCACAGGCATGGGAACAATGGGATTCGGTCTCCCCTCTGCCATGGGTGCGAAGGTTGGCAGGCCAGATAAGGTGGTTGTTGACTATGATGGCGACGGTTCCTTTATGATGACAGGAAATAACCTCGCCACCGCAGTAGATGAGCATATACCTGTAATAGCAGTGGTCAATGATAACCGGACACTCGGCCTTGTGAGACAGGTTCAGGATATGTTCCAGAATAAGAGAATAGTGGGCGTGGACTATGGGAATTCACCTAATATAATGAAATACGCCGAATCGTTCGGTGCCGATGCCTTCGAGGCGCATAATTACTCCGATATAATGGAGTATGTCAGGACGGCTATAAGGGAGAATGTTCCTACAGTGATACGTGTTCCGGTGGATAAGGAAGAGCTTGCGCTTCCCACACTTCCGCCGGGTGGAAAATTAAGCGAGGTGATTGTCAGTGACCCAAGAAAGAATAATAAAAATTGAGGCATATTACCGGGATCCCGGACTGGTTGAAAGAATAGCGGCAAACTTCAGGAGGTTCTGGCTGGATATAGGATGGATGCACATGGAGGCAGAGGAGAATGGAACATGTAGCATATACATGTCCATATATGACAGAAGTAAACTGGGCAATCTCGATCTTTCCATAATAACTTTGAGCAAAATGGTTGACATAGATTTTGTGGAGGAACTTGAGGGGGCCAGATACAATAAGTTCGAAATAGAATATAATAAATCAAAAAGATATGAATGGGGTGTTGTAAGTGAGTAAAATACTTGGTAAGGTATATACAGATAATGATGCAGATTTGAAATATGTAAAGGACAAGAATATAGCTGTTCTGGGCTACGGAAGCCAGGGCAGGGCATGGGTACTAAATTTGATGGATTCCGGCCTAAAGGTAAAGCTGGGGCTCGAAAGGGAAGGCAATTCATGGAAAAAGGCACTGGAGGACGGGGTCAATCCTGTAAAGACTGAGGAGGCTCTTAAGGACGCAGATATAGTAATATTTCTGGTTCCGGACATGGTGCAGAGAAAAATATATAGTGAAAAGGTAAGGCCTGTTCTCAGGGATGGTATGGACCTTGTATTTGCCCATGGATTCAATATTCATTATAAGCTTATTCAACCACCTGAAAACGTGGACGTTTATATGGCTGCCCCGAAGGCCCCCGGCCCATCTGTGAGGGAGTTTTTTGTGAAGGGTGGAGGCGTTCCTGTTCTCGTCAGCGTACATCAGAACCATTCCGGAGAGGCCCTTGAGAAATCCCTGGCGATTGCAAAGGCGCTGGGTGCAACCAAGGCAGGGGTACTGGAGACTACGTTCAAGGAGGAAACAGAAACAGACCTTATGGGGGAACAGCTTGACCTTGTTGGTGGGTTAACCGCCATGCTAAGGGCAGCATTCCAGACAATAGTGGAATTAGGTTACAGGCCAGAAATGGCATATTTTGAGGCAATAAATGAAATGAAACTCATAACTGACCAGATATATGAAAATGGGATATCTGGAATGATGAGGGCAGTTTCCGATACTGCAAAATACGGAGGATTGACAGTCGGGCCATATGTAATCGATGAGGACGTGAAAAAGAGAATGAAGGAAAAGGCACAGAGAATACAGAGTGGCAAATTTGCAGATGAGTGGATAGAGGAATATGATGAGGGTTCCAAAAAATTAAAATCTCTCATGGACGACCTTGATAATTCACTGGAAGAGCAGGTGGGCAGGGAGCTCCGGGAAATAGTTCTCAGAGGCCAGCCTAAGAAATAATCTTATTATTTCATAAAAATAATTTTTATTCCCTATATAATGAAAAGCAGAAGCAGTATTGCCATGCCTATTATTATTGCGGTGAATACAAGGAGTTCCGTCTTTCTTGAGTAATATTTATTGTTATCCAGATCCTTCTCATTTGTAACGTATTCAACATATCCGTATGCAATGGTTATCATCCCAACAACTATCATTACCTCCCCTGCAATAAGTGAATCGCTGAATGATGACGTGACCTTCCCCTCCAGTGCATGGAGAAATATTACAAACTTTGCAATAACGAATCCGAATCCCATGAGAGATATGCCAGTTCTCATCCAGGCGAGAAAAGTTCTCTTGTTTGCAAAATGGTCTGTGTTGGAAGACATTTTAATTCAATGCCAAATTACAATATAATACTTATTATAAATTTTTGAGGGAGTCCTGTTCTGAATTATCCCTTGGGAAAAGGCTATCGCTGAGCCCATTTTCTTTAAGATAGTCAAAAATGTTATAATACAGCTTTCTTTTTTTGCCCACCATTGTGAACGTTTTGAAGTTGAAGCAAAGATGGCATGTCTGAACCCGAGATTCAAGGAAATAACACTCTCCAGAACGGTTAAAAACACATTTTTCCTCAATACCTCCATCTGCCATATATTGCTATATTTGTATTATATTAAAAAGTTTCTAAAAGAATACGCGTTTCCCGGAATATGTAAGTTTTGTTTTGCCGAATTCATCCATTTTCGTTAGCTGTTCAGAGGTGAAAACAGGTCCATCATGGCACACCTGGTAGCCGTTTATGGAGCATGAATCGCATATGCCTATGCCGCATTTCATTGATCTTTCCAGAGAGAACTGGCATTTCACATCCCTGCCCTTTATGTAATCAAAGACCGCCTTCAGCATAATTTCAGGGCCGCATGCATAAATCATATCAAAACTTTCTATATCGATTTCTCTCATGGCTTCTGTGGCGAAGCCCTTAATTCCGGCTGTGCCATCATCTGTAGCAATGATCAGGCGATCAGGGTTGAATTTTGATGTGAGAATAATATCACTGGCAGTTTTCCCTGAAATAATCCCTGTGGTGCTTTCATTAACCAGAGGTACAAGCGGTGCTATACCGCTACCAGCACCAATAACAAGTTTTTTGCCTGTAATATTGTTGAACCCATTTCCATAAGGCCCCTCATAAAATATCCTATCCCCTGTTTTCATGCCGGCAATTTTCGCAGAGGCGTCACCATAAACCTTGACAGTGATACTTTTCGGGCTTCCGGTTGAGGAAAATGACAGGGGAATTTGATTTATACCAGGCACCCATGCCATAATGAACTGCCCTGGAATAATTCTGATATCATCGTAGAATTCAAGTGTATTTACATTTTCTGCCTCTCTTATATTTTCTGATACAGTGAAATATTTCATCTGATAGCCACCCCGACAAGGTCTTTTATGCTGTTAATTGAATTCATCTCCATATATTTCTTCAGTTCTTTGGAAAGATCAGTGAATAGAGAAACTCCATGGGATGAAATTGCCGATCCGATCTGGACTGCAGAGGCTCCAGCCATGATATACTCCAGAACGTCCTCTACAGTGTTTATACCTCCGACGCCTATTATATTTTTACCTGTCTCCTTCTTCACCTCGTAAACATATCGTATTCCCACAGGTTTTATTGACCTGCCACTGAGGCCACCATAAACGTTGCTAAGAACAGGCATTCTTGCATTTATATCAATTTTCATTGCCTTTATTGTATTAATAAGTACATATCCATCACATTTGGATGCGGCCCTGGCCTGTTCTATCATATCGGATGTATTGGGGGAAAGTTTTGCATAAACCGGAATATTTACATTTGATTTGACCTCTGAGACTACAGCAGATACCAGTTCAGGATCGGAACCAACCTCCATTCCATATCCGTTCACATGTGGGCATGAAAGGTTTAACTCAATGGCAGACGCACCGTATCCCTGCATTTTTTTTGCAAGGCTGGCGAATTCCTCCGGGGTCTGGGCAAATATGCTTCCTATGATCGGCTTACCCGCCTGCAATGCTATCTTTATCTCATTTCCATAATCCTCTATTCCTGGATTTGAGAGGCCGATTGCATTTATTGTATAATTATCATCGGAATAAATAACAGGTGGTTCGAACCCTCTTCTTTCGGAAGAACCAATAGATTTGGTCACAGCAGCGCCGGCACCGGATTCAAGTACTCTCTTTACTGTATAACCATTTTCATCCAGAATTCCCGAGGCCAGGATAAATGGGTTTTCCAGTTTTATTCCTATATCAGTTTCCAGCATATATGCCCCTATCTATTCCTGATATGTAAATAATTCTAATTATTGTTGCATCAGGTCATATGGGAAATTCTGGAGCTGTATGGAATTTTTAATTGGGAAGTTATTGTAATTATATGCCAGTATGTATGGAAGCATTATTTCCTTATCTGTTAGAAACATATTCCCACCCATTTCAGAAAAATATATGCAGGTATCAACATATTTATAGTTCATGGCTATGTTTTGAGTAAATGAAAGATAGCTGGATATCCTCTTGTATGTTAGATTGTTGTTTATTACTACCGTTGAGGCCCCATTAATTATTGTATCCATAAGGTCATTCTCTGTTTCAGGGTAGTTCATAATGGTAAGTTCAAAAAATTTCGAAAGTTCGCTATATAATTTAAGATTAAGGTATCTATGCCTTATGGCATCATAATCAATAACGAATATCGAGTCTACCTTTAACTTTAAAATCTGGAAAATGCTTTCATAGTTGGAAACCTTTCTATTCTCTATTGTTACACAGTACACAGAATTAACAATGTAAGGATACCTAATTAAACTTTTTATGAAATGAGTTTTAGAGAATATTAAAATTTTTCCGGTAAATAATAAAAAAGTGCCGGATAAATTCAGTTATGCCCGGTATTCTGCGGTCCTGTGAAATTAATTGGTTTTATCGAATTTATATTACCATTATGGTTATTCCAGTTTCCACCTAATGGATTCGTGGAGCCAGGAACCGGATTTGTGAAAACTGATGTGCTGTTATACTTTGGGATAGAACTCTTAGGTGATGTGTGCACAGGTGGGGGTGATGGACCTATAGTTGGTGGCAGTGTAGGTGAAGAATTTATTGAAGGAATTATTGTTACATTTGTACCTAGATGAACGCCTGAACC
>JAKAAU010000032.1 GCA_021802165.1 Thermoplasmata archaeon | reverse complement strand
TCTGGTATATATGCAAATTGTCTATGAATTTTAATTCATAATTTTTGTAAGTGTATCTATTCGCGTCCAGTTTATCAAATTTGAAAAGTTCAAGCAATCTGGATGCCATTTCCATGCTTGCTCCATCTTTTCTCGAGGCAATTAATAAAATCATGTATTGTTATTAAAAAATCAATTATAATATTTGGTATTTCATTAATAACATTAAAAGCATGAATGTAATTATACGTATAAAACCCTCCTTAAAACTTCTGCTTTCCAGTATGATAGAAGTAGTCTACAATAAAATACGATAACTTAGAAGAAATAGCCTTAAAGCTTAACCAACATGCAAATACAGCGGTTTTCATATATTTATATTAATATATTTCCATAAAAAGTAACGATTAAATACTTAAATTTCAGTTGAGTTTTTATGAAGTATAAAGTACTCATAGCAACAATGATAGCTGTGGTCATGGTATTTTCTGTATTTGCTATGGTTCCCCTTAGTTCGGGCAGCCAGGCAAATTCACCAGCATTATCAGGACCATCAGCTGCAGGTTTTAATGACAGCATTCATACGCATTTTAAGAATAACTACGGTGCCAAATTGATGTATAATAGCACGACAGGAATGGTGATGGGCAAGTATCTAACAGCGGATTTCAATTCATCTACAGGTGTGTTCTCCAATGTGACATATAACCTAACATCAACAGTTTTGATAAGCAAGATGTATTCCAACGGAACTTCTATAAAGGGCATTTCATCACCTATTCTGCGTTTCTCCACGAATTCCCGTACAGCCTATAGAATAGGCAATATGTTTATCATGATGAATAGCACATCGTTCTACGTTTTGCACAATAACCCAACTCTGGAAAGCAACATGATGGTAAATGGCAATTTAACCCTGGTCGTACCATCCACCGCAAATATATCATACAGCATATCCAACAATACACAGGTCAGCATAAGTGCAAACAATAGCTTGAACGCTCAGGCAAATTCAAATGTATTCGGTAATGCGAATATGGCAGATCATGTCATGGTGAATTTCAATAATACCATAAATGCCGGGAGACAGATGATTGTTATAGACAACAATGGAACAATAGCAATGCTGTTTATCCACAATGGTAACTTCAAAATAACAAATAATACAATAACTATAAGCAGCAATACATCCTCCGGACCTGTCCTGGTCAATATGGTAGCTCCACCCGGACTTCAGAAAATATCTAACAACAGCATGGTTTTAAGCAACATTATACACGGAAGGATATCATCAGAAATAGCTCTGAACTTAGTCAATGGAACAATTGCAAATAGCACAATAAATTACAACTCTTCTACACATTTTGTGTATACAGGCAAAAGCTCATCAACAACATCATTTGACATAAACTCTACAGTAAACCACCATACCATAGTGGCAGTATTCATAGGAAACAATGTGACAAAGAACACTGGCCATGCCTATGTTAAATTTGATGGAAGAATTGCTACATATGTTTCAATGTCTACACTTGTAAATGAAACCAGCAGCACCCATGCCTATTATTCATACACAAACACATCTTCCGGGATGTATGTATTTATGTATGTTCCACATTTCTCAAACCACACCATGGTTGTATCCAATACTCCATTCCATAACACAGACTACACAGAATACTATATAGGAGGAGGGATAATAGCTGTACTGGCAATAATAGGTGTTGCAGCATACGCAATAAAGAAAAGAAAATAATTTTATAAATTTATAAATTTTAAATGTAAAGATAAATATACCTTTTTATATTATCTATTTAATGTTAAATAAAAGCGATGAATTTCTTGAAGATGCACTTTTTATAAGGGAATTAGCAATGAAGCATAACAAATTTTTTGAAGAAAGCATTCCACTTATAGCTTCAGAGAACATAATGAGCCCCATGGCCATGGAAATGTTGCTTACAGACCTTGGATTCAGATACGCCGAGGGATTGCCACACAAAAGGTACTACCAGGGGAACCAGATAGTTGATATTATTGAAGATAAGGTAACAGATTTAGGAAGGGCACTTTTCAACGCAAAGTATGTAGACCCGAGGCCACTTTCAGGAACAAATTCCAATATGGCTGTCCTCTATGCATTTACAAAACCCGGGGACACAATAACAACACCAGCCCTCTCTGGTGGAGGGCATATAAGTTCAGCACCTTTCGGTGCAGTTGGATTCAGGGGGCTTAAAACACTTAATTATCCATTTGATGTTGACGAAATGAACATAGATGTGGATGGAACTATAAAATTGCTTAAGCAGGCAAAACCAAAGCTTGCCTGGTTCGGACAATCTGTATTCCTTTTCCCAACACCGCTTAAAGAGCTGCGTGATACCCTGGAGGAAATAGGGTCTACCGTTGTCTACGATGCAGCACATGTACTTGGATTGATAGGTGGAAAACAATTCCAGGACCCATTGAGGGAAGGTGCACAGATAATTACTGGAAGCACACATAAGACACTTCCCGGGCCACAGCATGGAATAATAATAGGGGAAACTACAGAGGAAAAATGGAAAAAAGTCCAGCGTGGCGTATTCCCTGGTACTCTGAGTAACCATCACCTCAATGCAATGGCCGCACTTGGTGTAACATTAGCCGAGCATCTGGATTACGGAGAAGCATATGCCAAACAGATCATAAAAAATGCCCAGACACTTGGTTCAGAATTGAGCAAATTGGGTTTTAATGTCCTTGGAGAAAAGAACGGATTTACAAAATCACATACACTGGCCATAGATGTTTCCAAGAATGGTGGCGGTAAGGAAGTTGCAGAAAAGCTGGAAAGTTGCAATATAATATTGAACAAAAACCTGCTGCCATACGACGACAATAAGAAATCAATGAACCCAAGTGGCATCAGAATTGGAACACAGGAAGTCACAAGAATTGGATTTAAGGAAGCGGACATAAAGGAACTCGCTGAATTAATCAGCGATATAATAATTAAGAAAAAAGACCCTGAAGTTATGGCAGAGAAAGTCCGGGACTTCAAATCCACATTCAATGAAGTGAAATACTGTTTCGGGAAATTCAAGCCATACCAGTATATTGAACTTTTCAAATAATTTTTCCAATTTATTTCCAGTATCTGCCCTTTTTTAATTTTTTAATATTCTCAGCAATGTACCGGTCAAAAAGGTTTTTAATGCCCCTGCGTTATATTCAGTTAATATGTATAACACACTGCTTATTGAGGATAGGGGATATGTTTCTGTTATTGAAATCAACAGGGCTAACAAACTAAATGCTCTCGGTGACGATGTAAGGTCTGATCTATTAGCAGCTTTCAAGGACTTCAATTCTGATCCAGCTAAGAGAATAGCAATATTAACCGGAAAGGGCAAGGCTTTTTCAGCAGGCGCTGATCTTACATCAACATCAGATAAAGAGGTTGATATAAAGGATGAGCTATCAAATTCATTTCACCCTATCCTGAAAGAGATGGTGAACAGCAGGAAAATATTTATCTCTGCAATAAACGGTGTGGCAGCCGGAGCAGGCATGAGCCTTGCACTGGCATGCGATATATCCTTTGCATCACGTGAAACAAACTTCATTATGGGATTCCATGGCATAGCCCTTGCCCCCGATACAGGGCTCGTGCTCATTCTATCGCGCCTTGCAGGAGCTAAAGCCAGGCCATACCTGCTGTACGGTGGATCATTTTCAGCTAAGGAAGCTGAAGAAATGGGGCTGGTACAGGTTGTAGATGATCCATTTATGGATGCAATTGAACTTGCAGAAAAGTTGTCAAATGGTCCATACAGGGCATATTCTGTTTCAAAGCAGCTTATTAATCAATCTCTTTATTACGGCCTTGATGAGTTCCTGCAGGATGAAGCAAGGTTGCAGTCAGATCTTGGAACAAGCCATGATTTCCGCGAAGGTGTCTCTGCATTCAGAGAAAAGCGCGGCCCAAAATTTATCGGAAAATAAGCAATAGTAACACTTTCATCCACAATGGAAACTTTAAATAGAAATGAAATATTTTTATTATTATGAGATATTTTTTCAAGCTCAGCATTAACCCGGCAGATAAAGAATTATACATTTCCAGGCATCAAAATATATGGCCTGAAATGCTTGAGGAATTAAAAAAGGCAGGCATAAGGAATTATTCCCTCTTCTTAAAAGGAAATGATGTATATGGATACTGGGAATGCGATGACTTTGAGGCCACAATGAGAATTATCAATAAGAGCAAGATCAATGAAAAGTGGCAGGAATCCATGAAAGGCATTATAACAGGTAGGGACGATATAATTCCTTCGCCATATGAAGAAGTCTTCCACATGGATTAAGAAAAATTTCTATACATTCTATATTAATAAGGAAAACACAGAAATTCTAAAAATAATATAATTTATAATAATCAATAGGTTTTAACCGGATTATACATATTATCCCTTTCCACAGGAACCATGTTAATCTGCTTGATGGAGTTTATTATGTATTCCTTTCTCAGGTTGCCTACCTGCTTTCCTGTTGCAGGTATTACCTTTTCATCGTATATTGTTCCTCCCCAGTCGTTTGCACCGAATAATATGGCCATCTGTGCCATCTGCATACCGTTTGTAAGCCATGAACTCTGTATGATTGGCAATTCATTATTGAAGACTATCCTTGCTATTGCAATATTTTTAAGTACAGATACTCCACCAGACCTGTACTTGTAGCCTTCCTTTGCAAGCTCTGTATTGCCAGGTTCAAAATTCCAGGGGGTGAATGATAAAAATCCATGGTATTTCTTCTGCAATTCCAGTATAGAAAGCAGATGGTGTGCTTTGTCAAGTGAAGTTTCCAGGTGCCCGAACATCATTGTTGCTGATGTGTGTATACCGAGCTTGTGCGCGGTCTCCATAATCTCCAGCCACTGCCTTCCACTTGCTTCAGGCCTGCCCATCCTTTTTCTCACACTGCCATCCAGAATTTCGCCACCGGCACCGGGTATTGTTTCTAACCCGCTTTCCCTTAATTTAATTAATAAATCCTTCATGGGGATGTGTGCCTTAAGCGATATAAAATGAAGTTCAGCTGTTGAAAGCCCGTGTATGCCTAATCCAGGAAATTCTTTTTTTATTCTGCCAAATAGCTCTGTATAATAATCAAGGTCAAGGAAAGAATTAACGCCACCCTGTATTAAAAGTTGCCTTATGCCATATGGCTCATAATATGTCTTTATCTCATTTACAACATCATCTATTGAAAGGGTGTATGCATCGCCGTCATTCTGTGTCCTGTAAAAAGCACAGAAATGGCACCTTACATTGCAAACGTTTGTATAATTTAATATTAAATTGGAAACGAATGAAACCCTGTTTCCAGAAATTTTATCAGTAATGCCCCTGGCAAGCCTTCCAAGGTCCCTGAGGCTTGTAGAATCATATAATGAAACTATTTCATTCTCATCAAGTGTTTCCCCATTCTTTATTTTATCTTCTATTGTATCTATGTAACCGTAAGAAATCATAATATATCATCACATTATAAAATAAATAGGTATCTAAAAATAACTTTTATGAAAAAAATAATTAATTGCAAATATACATTTATCCGATTATTTTACGGGCAAATTCAATAGTTTTCATTACGCTATTGTTGAAGGAATAATCCATTACCCTGTAATACTCTTCCATTAATTCTCTCTTTACATGGAATTTTAATGAGTTTTTTTCTGCCGATTCCTTTATGTATTTTTTTGAATCTTCTATATGCTTATCAAGATCACTGATTCTGGCATTATCTACTGCATTCCGGGATGCCGCAACGGCATAAACCGGCTCAAGCCCGTATAGCTTTGAGAACTCAAGCCCAACATCAAGAAGTATATTTGCAGAACCTGAATAAGCTTTTATTGCTTCATCTCCAATAACCAGTGCATAATCCGCATCCTTAAGGAGGTTTTCATAATCAGAATATCCCGATTCCTTTAATTCAAAGGATATTCCCATTTTCTCAAGAACCAGTTTCAAATAAAATTCAGTAGTTTTTGTAAGTGATGTTACATTTATTTTTATATTATTTTTGAGATATCCAGATCTGGAAAGGAGTATTGTTGATATGCTGTTTGCCTTTGTATGTATGTTAATGCTTTTTACAAGGTTTAATTTATCACTGTGCTCCAGGTATGTAACAAGGGATACCATGCCTATTTCAGTTCTCCCCTCCTCCAGATCCCTGTAATTGTCCGCCGCACTTTTCCTTACAATTTCATCAGGGGAGAATGTCATGCTGAGCGGGTCAGAATGTGAAAGATTGATGAGTCCTATCATGTTAATAGTACTCCTTTATGTTGTAAAATGTATCCCTGAGTGCCGGCACCTTTCCTATTTCCTCAATTAAATGGTTAAGCTCTTCCACGCTACCAGAGGTATGCCTGTTTGTTGCACCGAAGACTTTCTCACTGAATGCAGTTCCAACAAGGTCGCTTCCACCGGACATCAGTGCAACCTGTGCAAGCTCTTTGCCAAGTGCAACCCAGTAGACACTCACATTCCTTATGGCTTTTCCAAGAATTGCCCTTGCCAGTGCGTAAACCCTGATATCCTTGTCTCCAGAGGCAGGCATCCTTACCTTTCCCATTTTATATAAAGGTGTATTTTCTATGCTGAATTTTAATGGAATAAATGATAAAAATCCGGGCTGCTCCAGCTGGTTATCCCTCAATCTAACCATATGGTTTATAATATCATCATAATTTTCTACTGTTCCATAGGTCATTGTCGAATTTCCTTTTACTCCAAGGCTGTGTATTAGTTTCGCATCCTCCAGCCATTTTTCACCGGAAATTTTTTCAGGAGTTGTTATCTGTTTCCTGACCTCTTCATTGAATATTTCTGCCCCTCCACCTGTATGTGCATCCATTCCTGCTTTCCTGAACCTGTCTATAACTTCAGGAATAGAATTTCCAGTGGTTCTCGCTATAAAGTCTATTTCAGGTATAGTGAATGTTTTCAGTGTAATATCCGGCAATACTTTTTTTACTTCGCGGAAAATGTTTTCATAGTATTCCAAATTTAAATCAGGATTGAATCCGCCAACTATATGTATTTCCGTAACGTTAAGTTCCTTTGCCTTCATGGCTTCCTTATGCACATCCTCTACCGAAAGCTCGAATCCCTTTTCAGGGTTATATTTTTTAATTTTATATGGAACATAATACGCACATATGGGACATGAAGCCGTGCAAAAATTTGAATAATTGATATTGTAGGAAACGGCATATGAAACCTTATCCCCCACTTCCCGTGATGCCAGGGAGTCACCAAGTGACATCAACGAATAAATATCCATGTTCAGCAGTTCATGTGCATCTTTCTCCTTAATTTCATTATCCTTCAAAAAATCGAACCAGTAATCCTTATTATAAGCTATTGACATATATTCATATTGTAACTAAAAATAAATAATTATTCATATTTAAATAATATGGCAATAAATCAAATATCCTGCAAACCTGGTATTCTTATGGGATTTCCGGTAATCCTGGATATTTTCCACAGTATAGCCGAGTTTTCCGATAATACCGGTTTTCCATATATGCTGCTTAACTTATCAAGGATTTTTGATGTGGGCATTGCGGTGCATGAGATGTAAATTAAATCACTTTTTTCTACAGTACCAATATTTTTATCCAGCATGCATCTTATTTCCTCCAGGCTGGTTCTGGCAATGTCCAGCGCATATATTTTATTTAATCCATAGGACCCGGCAATGTGAAAACCTTTCTTTGAAAAATATTCTTTTTCTTCATCTGTCCTTTCCTTTATATATGGCGTTCCAAGCCACATGTATTTGCTCCCTGATTCCTGGAGGTATTCAATAACAGCTTCCTCAGGTATGATGACATTTCTTCCGAATACTTCCCTTATAATATCTGCATTTTTATGTGTTCCAAATGTCCTGCCATATACAATTACGTTTGATGATCTTCTCAATAAGCTATAGGCCTGTTTCAAATCATTCCTGAATTTTACCGGGTCATCAGGCTCGCAGTTCCTGGAAGGCCTCATCCTGGTTGAATGGAAGCTCATATTTTCAGGAGCCATTCTATACATATCGTATTCCAGTGCCACGTTGTTGGCCGGTACTATCATGCCAACCCTGATCATAATTCATAATTTCTTCACTGTTTATTAATTTATTATGAATTTTATTCCGGGAAAATTGAAATATAATAATCATATGTTAAACTATGATTACCTACATAGATGATAATGATGTTAAAAACAACCTTCCTGTAAAAGAATGTGTTGATGAGTTAAAGGAAGCTTTTATTTCATATGGAAAAGGGGAATCTGACTCTAGCCCCAGGGACAGGATATACGGAAAAGATTTTGTTTTCAGCACCATGCCAGCACTTTATGAAAAACGTGGCATAGCAGGATTGAAAACATATATGTATGGAAAAAGCGGATACCGGTTTTTTGTTATACTGTTCAGTACAGAAAACCCCGGCAAACTATTTGCAATGGACGCAAACGTTCTCGGGCAGATAAGGACAGGTGCTATTTCAGCAATGGTTACAACAATGCTGGTAAAGAAGAAGAGAATCAATTATACAATTATAGGGTCAGGATTTCAATCTGAATCACAGTTGAATTCAATTTCAGAGTACTACGAACTGGAAAATGCCCATGTATATTCAAGAAACTTTGAACATGCAAAGAAATTTGCAGAAAAATCCAGAATTAAAGTTGAACCCGTTAAAGACCTATCATGCCTTAAGGAATCAGACATCATTGCATCTGCAACGGATACAGAGGAGCCAATATTTAATTATTCCATGCTACCTGAAAATTACCATATTAACCTGATCGGCTCAAATGTCTTAGGTTCAAGGGAAGCAGATAAGGATGTATTTGAAAACTCAGGGCTGGTAATAGAGGAAAATTCTAAGCAATCAGCAATGGAATCATCAGAAATAAGCGATATAAAGGATAGGAGCAAAATAACCACATTGGGAGAATTTATGTTAAACCCTGATAAATACAGAAACAGCAAATCTGTTTTCAAATGCCTTGGAATAGGGCTGGAAGACCTGGCTGCAGGATATATTGTCCTTAAAAATATGTCATTGCTATAATTTTAAAATACTCCTATAATATTTCCATAGATGTTTCTTTACGACTATGGCTTAGGCATCCTGCTGGGGCTATCACTTGCAGGCCCGCCCGGTTCCGTAAATTCAATTATTGCAAACGAAGCGCTTAAATCTCCGCTTCATGGCACACTTGTAGGATTAGGTGCAATGACCGCGGATTTAACATTTTTTGCCATAGTATTCCTTACCAATGGAATCATAAGCCCTACAATTCTGAAGGTTATATACATAATAGGTGGTATTTTCATGCTTTACCTGGGCATATCAATACTCAGGTCAAAAATGCCATCAAAAACAAGGAAAGGCAATTATGTTTTAGGAGTAACCATGGGATTGACAAACCCTTTTCAGATAATATGGTGGTTTACAGTTGGATTCTTCCTGCTCAAGGAACTGAGCATATTTTCCATCACCGGATTATATTCTGGAATCGTGGTGTGGACAATAGTATTCCCATATGTTGTGTGGCGTTTTGGAACGGGCTATGAAAAATACATTAAAATTGTTTCTGCAGCTATAATATTTGCATTTGCAATATACATACTGTTCGATGGATTGCACCTGATATTGAAATAATTATTCCCTGATTACACGTTTGCCATTAATTGAATACCTTTTTGTAATCAGCAAATTTATTGAATATACAAGTGCTTTATGTTCCTCCTCATGTATCTTTTCTTCCAGTGACTCCGGTGTATCACTGTCAGATACTTCAACAACTCTCTGGTCTATAATAGGCCCATTGTCAACATCCTTTGTAGCAAAATGAATTGTACAGCCGGAAAACCTTGCGCCGGATTTTATAACAGCTTCATGGACTTTCCCCCCGTAATAGCCTTTGCCGCCAAAAGCAGGCAATAATGATGGATGGAGGTTTATCATTTTGAAAGGATAAGCATCTATTATATTATCTGGAATTATTTTCATGTACCCATCCAGAAGTATTAAATCCGGGTTTTCTGCAGCGAGAATCTCAGATATAATATTGTTATAATCTTCTTTTTTACTGTCTACCAGGACAGGCATTATACCGCTGTTCCTTGCCCTCTGGAGTACATACGCCCTTTTATTATTGCATATTAATTTTGAAATCTTTGCATCATTTATGACGCCATTATCTATTGCATCCACCACTGCCTGAAAATTTGACCCGTTTCCAGATGCAAGTACAACAATATTATACATGGCATGGAATTGCCTTTTGTTTTAAAAATTATTTGATATTATAATTGTTTTTAAAAAAAGCATTAAAAATATTTAAGTCTCCTCACAGGGTTTATAAAAATAAATATTTAATCCCCAAGCTCTTTTAATTCTTTTTTGGAGAATAATATTTCCTTTAATTCCCTGTCAAGTTCCGGGTCATTTCTCCTGAGGTATTCCAGCAGCAATGAGAAATGTTCTTTTTCATCGTCCCTGTTATGCTTTATTACTTCCTTCAATACAGGATCCTTTGATGCATCCAATCTCTCATCATAGAACATTATTGCCTGCATTTCCTCTATTAGCGATTGCCTTGCTCTTGACATATCCTTTGTCTTTTCATC
>JAKAAU010000031.1 GCA_021802165.1 Thermoplasmata archaeon | reverse complement strand
TACGTTTTAGTTTCGGACTCTACCTTGAGTTACGACTACAGAAATTTCCCGCTGCTGGATTTTTTACCATGCGCTCCGGGAAGCAAGGTACCCGGAAGAGTATACAGATTCTTAAGAGGGCCATCCCCTGAGGCATTGCCGAATGGAGAGGCGAAAAATGCCCCATATGCCATAAGGAAAATAGAGGCGGGGCTTTTAAGGGACAATCCAAAGAAGGATGTTGCAGTTGCCCATATGGACTATCTTTCAAATTTTATCACAGATGATACTGAAATCATAGGAGTATCCACAATGGATCCCCTTGGTATCGGTCCGACAACCATGTCATACGCCGCATTATTCGGAGGAGAGCTTGATTCATGGGTAAGGCGTGAATGGGATATACTCATGGAGAGAATCAACCAGATAAGAAAGGGAAAAAAGGCCAAACTGGTAATAGGTGGCCCCGGTGTCTGGGAATTTACGGTCCTCAGGGATGAAATTGATAAATACCACTTTGATTATGTGGTTTCCGGAGAGATGGACGATATAATATCAGATCTTTTCCGTGGAATAGAACATGATGATATTGATAAAAATATGTTCACAAGGGGATACATGACATACGATGACCATTTCAGAAGGGTCGTCAAGAACGATGACCTCTTTGTTGGAAGGGGTACCGGCATAAGGGCATATCCTGCGCTTGAGGATATACCTGAAATTGTCAACCCTGCATCAAAGGGAATGGTTGAAGTTATGAGAGGTTGCGGTGTTGGATGCGATTTCTGTGAGGTTACACTGAGACCCCTGAGGTATTACTCCCTGGACAGGATAAAGAGAGAAATAGAAGTAAACGTAAAAGGTGGAAATGACCATGCATGGCTGCATTCCGATGAAATATTTGAATACAAGCATGAAAAGATGTTCACACCGAACCAGGATGAAATGGTCAACCTGATGAAAACTGTTATGTCAATAAAGGGGGTAACAGGATCGAATCCCACACATGGAAGGATATCCATACCTGCTGCATTCCCTGAACTTATAAAGAAGCTGAGTGAAATACTGAAGGCAGGGCCGGACAACTGGATAGGAATACAGACGGGAGTCGAAACCGGAAGTGACTCACTTGCATTAAAGCACATGCCCAATAAAACAATGCCCCTGAGAATCGGTGCAGACGGGTCTTTCCGTGATATAGTATGGGAAGGAGTTTATAATGAAACAAAATATTACTGGAGATCAGCCTTTACAATACAGGTTGGGCAGCAGGAGGAAACCGATGAAGATAACTGGGACTCCATAGCAATGATTAACCAGCTCAGCCATTCCTATGTTGACGGGAGACCATTTGAATTCACTGTTACACCGCTGGTAAATGTACCTCTTGGCAGGATAAAATCTAGAAGCCTGAACTCTATGCTTAACCCGACACAGCTCGGTGTTTATTATGCGTCCTACAGGCACCTTGCAAAAATGGCAACCAGAGATGGATTCCGTGATACACATGGCAATATATTTGCCCGTGCAGGCACCGGGACAATACTCAGCGTTGGCGGTGAAATAATGCTCAAGGTAGTCGAAAAAATCGCCAAAAAGAACGGTGTTGACATAGATAAAGTAAAGAAATGGGGAATAGAAAATTCAAAAGAGATTTCCTCATTGAGTATGCTCTCGAGAGCATAAATCTTTAAAGTATTTATACATATTTTTTATAATCTGCCATGGTAAATTATAATTTTTTAAAAAGAATACTTGTGGTGGGAGAAAAAAATCTTCTGTCCAGACTGTCAGAATACCCTTTAATGGGCATAGAAAATTCTTCAAGTTTAATATCAATGCTTAAAAATGCCCCTGCTGATATAGAAACTTACAATGAAAAGGTCAGAACAATGGAAAAGCAGGGGGACGAAATGAATATAAATTTCCGTCACGAGGTTACAAGTGGGGCAATCAGTTCCAGCTTAATGGACAATTTGCTTGACCTGATAGAAAAATGTGACGATATACTGGATAAAACCTATTTCATAAGCAGAGAACTCAATAGATTCAACATAAATTACTCCATGTCTCCCGACGAAAAGGAGATAAGGGATCATTCCTACACAAATTTTATCCAGATACTGGAATCAAACAAAAAGGCACTGGATTATGTTCACAGCATACTCAATGAAAATGACCTGGGCAAGATGAGGTCTGATAGAAAAAATATCGAGGCTATAGAAGAACAGGTAGACGAGATCAAGGACAATATCATTGACTACACATACAAAAATTCTGGTAAAATGTCATACCTTGTATTTGAGCACCTGAATACACTTGCGCATAAGCTTGATGACCTTCTGGATGATTGCGAGGACATCTCGGACCTTGTATTCACCATAATGCTTGCGGTGACAAGTTGATATTTTTTATATTCTCCCTCATACTCACATTTCTTCTCACATTGCTTGTATCAGGCAACAATCTCTCCGCGGCGGTCGGTACATTGATAGGATCACGGATAGTGGAAAGGTACATTGGAATTTTAATTGGTTCTACCGGATTTTTCATGGGGCTTATAATAGAGGGAAGATTCCTCCGGGGTGCGTCCCTATCGCTGGTTCCACATTCATATATGTATATTACCTATGCATTTCTTATCTCCTTCCTCATATTTCTCTTTGCAAACATAGGAAGGGCACCATTATCACTCACCATGGCATTGGCAGGCACAGCACTTGGTATTGATATCCGTATAGGTTATGCCATAGATTATAAGTTTGTCATGCTGATGATTGCCTTCTGGATAATTGCACCGGTAATTTCTATAATTGTTTCATATGTCACAGAACGTGGAGTTTTCCACAGGAACTTTAAAAATGTATGGAGCGTTGCAAAATGGTTAAAACTGTTAATACTGGTTTCATCATTTCTGACCGCGTTTACACTTGGTGCTAACACACTGGGATTCATAGCAAATGTTGAGGGATTTAATGTTACAACCATTCTGATTATGACATTTGCAATATTTGCAGGTTCCTTCTTCCTCAGCAGCGGGGTGATAAAAAGGGTTGGGGAGGAAATGTATTCCATGAGGTACTCCAATGCCCTTGTTTCCCTGGTGGTTTCTTCCTTGCTTGTTGAAATTGCTACACTGTTCGCTGTGCCACTTTCAAATACCCAGACACTGACATCAAGTGTATTTGGTGTGGGCATTTCCTATAAATACAAGGCCATATATATGAGGCCATTCCTGATTATAATACTGACCTGGGTTCTGTCACCGTCCCTGGGATTTATACTGGGCTATCTGGTTTGATCAGAGACCGTGCGTCAGGTTATCTATTCTTCCTCCATCCACAACAAGGACCTGCCCATCCATATATTCTGATTCCCTGCTTGCAAGGAATAAAGCTGCATCAGCAATATTCTCAGGTTTCCCGGTCATGTTGAGTTCAGTTTTAGACCTGAAGGACTGCCTGAGTTTTTCTGCGTCTTCCTGGCTTTTCCCGCCAAGTGTCATATCTGATTCTATCCATCCTGGGGCTATGGCATTGACACGGACATGCCAGTCCATGAGATCAAATGCCAGCCTTTTGGTAAGCATTGCAATTGCAGCCTTTGTAATAGAATAAAATGTCGTGCCTCTTGCAGCTGTGCCAACCCCTGCATTTGATGCCATATTGATAATAATTCCATGGCTTTTTTTGAGGTCATCCATGCATTCCTTCACAGTGTATATTGGTCCCATTAGATTAATATCAAATATTTTTCTTACCCGATCATCATCGAACTCATCCCATGAAAATGTACTGAGTATGCCTGCGTTGTTTACGAGAATATCTATGGTGCCCATTTTACTGTGTATATCCTTTACCATACGGGCCACTGAGGCATGATCTGATACATCAGCCTGGAAAATTTCTGATCCGGGAAGTTCATTTCTCAATTTTTCTGCAGATTCCCTGTCACGGTTATAATTTATGGCTATCCTTGCCCCCTCAGCTGAAAATTTTCTTGCTATGGCGTTGCCCAGGCCCCTTGAGGAACCTGTTATTAATACTATTTTATTCTCAAGTTTTGCCATAATTAATAATGTACCCAACTTATAAAAAATTTAGCGTATATACGGGAAATTGCAAAATCGCCTGTCTCGCAAATGTTAAATATCCTTTTTAAATGGCTTAATAATGATCAACAATTATGAGGCTGTCTACAAAAAACAGCATTACGGGCTGGTTGGCAGCCATTCTGCTGTAAAGGTTTGCCACTGGACAAAAAGTGAGCTGCTGGGCAAGGCCCCGTGTTATAAAAATACATTTTATGGAATCAAATCACACCAGTGCATCCAGATGACCCCTGCCCTTAATTCATGTTCAGAGAACTGTGACTTTTGCTGGCGGTTCCAGGGATTTGACTCCATGCACATAGATAAGGAGGACGATCCAGAATTTATACTGGAGGAGAGCATAAAGGCGCATCTCAAGCTTATATCTGGATTCAAGGGGAATCCCAAGGTAAAGAAAGAATTGTTTGAAGAGGCTTCCCATCCCAGGCACATGGCTATATCGCTTACGGGAGAGCCAACTCTTTATACAAGGCTTGGGGAGCTCATTGAGGCAGCCACCAGAAAGGGAATAACAACCTTTGTCGTAACAAATGGAACAATGCCGAAGGTTCTGGAGAATTTAAACCCATTGCCGACGCAGTTATACGTGACTGTTGCTGGGCCAAATAAGGAAATATTCAACGATGTGCTCCATCCTTCCATAGGAAATGCTTGGGAAAACTTCAATAAAACCCTGGATCTTCTGCCATCCCTGGATACAAGAAAGGTGATAAGGCATACAATGGTCAAAAATGTTAATTTCCCATATTATGATGAATATGAGGCCATGGACAGGCGTGCGGATCCGGATTTCATAGAATCCAAGGGATATGTCCATGTTGGGCAATCGGCCGGAAGATTGTCATATGAAAATATGCCAACACATGATGAAATTATGGAATTTTCGGGAGAACTCGCAAGAAGGCTGGGATATGTTGAATACGCCGATAGATTTGAAAGCAGGGTTGCAATGATAGCAAAAAACCCGGATATGGCAAAAATAGATGTGGATGAAGAAATACAAAAAACCCTTAACAAGCTTGATTCCGGGCAATAAAAATTAATTGACTATTTTATTTCTATTTTATTGAGTTTCTTTTGTGGTTTTTCTGATGTTGAGATGTTATTATTTATTATCCTGGATCCGAACCTTAAAAGTTCTAGGCCGCCATCAAAGAATTTTTTTCCCTCCTGAAGTGCAGTACCCACAATATGTGGAACCTCTATATTTATCTGTATAACAGTTTTTTTATCCATATACAGTAATTAACTTAATGTTATATATAGATAACCGTTTTTCAGCTCTGCACCGGTGGGTTGCATATCCGCCATTGTCTGCGGGAGGTAAAGAATACGTTTCCAGTTTTTCACCTCTACTATCAATTCCCCTGCACGGTTATAGAGGTTCAAATTTTCTTTGTCGGCAAAGGGAAGTTTCATCTTGACGGCGGTTTTTCCGTTTTCCCTTGTAAATTCTACTGGTTTCCCCTTATAGAATACCGAATATGGATCTTCACCGCCGTAGAGATCCTTACCGAACTTGAGTACCTTATCCTGGCCCATGAGTTCATAGTTCTGCAGGTAACTTCTGAAAACTTTTATTTCTGGAAACGACGAATCAATTTCATTGAGTATTTCTGACTGGGTTGCCCTCCAGTTGCTGAAGAAATCTCCTGTATCCTCCGGATATATCTTATTTGCTATCAATGCATCCACGGGATAACCGTAAAGAAGCAAATAGGTAAATGCCCTTTTTGTTTCGTTAAAAGACATCTGATCGGCATTTGTTACCAGCCTTATGGATGTAATATCAGGATCCTCCAGGATTTTGTGTATTTCCCCAAGGTCATCATAAAGGGTTTCTGCACTCTGGAAAACCTTGTCGTTTGGCATTGGTATTCCGGAGAATGGGCGCATTATAGGCCTGGCGATCTTGGCAGCAGTTCTGCTTATGGGGAACACCTTTTCCATGTACCAGCGCATGACCTCCGGGAATGAAAGCATTCTCAGTGCCTCCCCGGTGGGTGCACTGTCCACAACTATTACATCATATTCATTATTCTTTATATAATCATTTATATATAGCAGATAGGTAGCCTCCTCGAATCCGGGAAGTATGGCTATTTCATCTGCTGAAATTGGGTCAAGCCCCTGGTACTGGAAGAGTGCTGTAAGGTATTCCCTGAGATCTTTCCAGTGTGATTCAATTGCATCGTTGATATTTATTTCCTGTGCATACAGATTCTCAGAAATTTTTGTGGCCTCTGATTTAACTTCCACATTTAGGGAATCACTCAGGCTGTGTGCCGGGTCAGTTGACATCACTATGGTTTTTTTATTGTTTTTTGCAAGCATTGATGCTGTAGATGCTGCCACGCTTGTTTTTCCAACTCCTCCTTTTCCTGTGTATAATAATACTCTTGTCATTATATTACCCCTGATTCATTAATTCTGTCTACCACAATAAGTGCCAGGTCCATAAGCAGGCCCAGATCATCAGACCTTCCTATGCCATTCAAATTCGCAACTGACTTAAGGATATAATCCTTTGCTATTTTGAAAGCGTATTCCAGAGAACCTGTTTTAAAAAGAATCTCCCTGAATTTTTCCTTATAATCTGCATCCTTATATTCTCCTTTCAGTATGCCCACCAGCGTTTTTTTATCCTGAGGGTTGGCATTTGAAAGTGCATGTATAATAGGAAGCGTTACAACATCATGGTTAAGGTCCACCATTGTCGGTTTCCCCATTTCCTGTTCATTGCCGACTATATCAAGTATATCATCCGTAATCTGAAATGCCATGCCCATGTTAAATGCAAAATTGCTTAATTTCTGTCTTACTGTTTTGTCAGCACCGGCGGCCATTGTAGCTCCCTCTGCACATGCGGAAAAAAAGTATGCTGTCTTATTTTTTATGATGTTATTGTATGTTTCAATGTCAAGGGAGAGATTTCCTATATTCAGGGCCTCTATAATCTGGCCCTCTGCGAGATGTGAAGAACCATCCGCCATTACCTTTGAAACTTCCTTTCCGTATCTGGAACCAAGCTCGTAGGCCTTTGCAAAAAGGTAATCCCCCACTACTATGGCATTGTCTACTCCATCCCGGGAATAAAGTGTTTCTCTACCGCGCCTGTATTTTGATTTATCTATTATGTCATCATGTATGAGGCTAGCAGTATGTATCAATTCATAACCTGCTGCAAGGTCAAGAATTTTATCATAAGGTTCACTGCAGGATATTTCATATGATAGTATTGTAAGAAGTGGCCTGAATCGTTTTCCTCCGGCATCTATGGTATATTTTGCCATATCAAACAGGTATTCCTGATCTGTTTTAATAGATTCAAGAAGCCGTGAATTAACCTCATTAATCTTATCCCGCAGACCATACTGCCATTCATAGAAATTTTTCATTGAAACACCAAACTATAATTATGTATTGAAAATTATGATTTAAGGTTTTGTAGAAATTTTTTTTATGCAATATAAAAAACATTATTTTGCAATTACTATTTCTATGGATGAAACATTGGAAGGGCCATTTTCTCCCTCAAGGGTTTCTGTATCGAGTTTAATACTTTCATATCTGGCTGTCTGGATAAACTTGTGTTTAGTGATTTCTGCAATATCCACGGCCTTGCTTATAGCCTTTCCTCTGGCTTTTATTACTATTCTGCTTATATCAGAGTTATTGAACTGAGTCACAATAGCAAGTACATAGTTCATAGTTGGTTTTTTCCCCACAAAGATTATGTTTTCTTCAGACATGTAAATTACCCAACTGTACATTTATTCAGAATATATAATAATATCGTTAACTTTTCATTTAAGTCTTACCATTGTATCAGTGTTTATTACACCACTGATATCCCTTATTTTATCAACCTCCATGTTCAGTTCATCTATTGTGCTTTTAATTATTCTCACAGCAACATCTATTCTACCTGAAAATTCATAAACGTCCCTGTAAATATTTTTTAAAATTTTTAGCGTTGCCGATGCTCTTCTGGAATCCAGTTTTATAAGAACTATTCCCTCTATGGAAATGGCGGTTTCAACCGTGAATTTCTTGATTATCCCGGAATCTACCATATTGAGTATACGCTTTCTTATTGTTCCCTCGGAAACATTCAATCTTCTGGCTATTTCCATATTTTTTTCTCTTGAATTTTCCCGTAATAATTCCAAAATTCTATAATCCATTTCATCCATTTTTACTCCATTTCAGCAGATAATTTAAATTTATTTGTACGAATATTTTTCTATCTGTACAGGCCCTTATCTGATTCTACCCTCTTTTTTACGGATTCCCGGGGAACCTTCATCATCCTGATCATGGGGGCAGCATTTATGCTATACTGTGGAAGCCCGGTGTTCGGGTCATTTCCAACTTTCATGATTGACATAATTTCCGTTTTGATTTCCAGCACCGTGCCATCCTCAAGGGATACCCGTATCCACTTAGGTTCTTCGTCCAGCTTAAATCCCATAACAGCATTATTATTTTCTTCGTCCATAATATCTTAGTGATATATCTTATAAATATTATACTATCAGTGCGCAATCACCATACTTAAAAAAACTTATTAATTAAAAACATATTACCGGAATGCAAGGGTAACTAAGCTTGGCCAAAGGTGTAGGACTTAAGATTCTATCTCGAAGGAGTTCGCGGGTTCAAATCCCGTCCCTTGCACTATATGTATTCCCTATCCCGGAATTTGATGTGAAAAATCAATATTTTAAATCTGGCAAAAATTTTTCGCAAAGGCTTAAATCCATAAATATGATTGATTTTAATGGATGAAAGTTATGAAATCAAAACACTTGCACAGGTATTAATAAAATCCCTGAAACTATATGGAAACAATTTTATTTTCGGTACAACAGGAGCAGGAATGGCCGAGATACAGGATGCAATATCAGTTGAAAGGGGCATTAAATGGATACAGGCACTGCATGAATTTACCGCAATAAGTTCAGCTGAAGGTTATGCACTGGCAAAGAACAGAACAGGAATTGCCCTGGTGGACAGGATAGTGGGTACACAGAATTCCATAGGAGCATTATATTCATCATACCTGAATATGGCACCCCTACTGGTGCTTGCATCAAGGGATATACCTGGAACCCATCTTCTGAATGATCCTACGAGCCATTATTCCTCAAAACACCTTGATATCATTGAACCATGGGTCAAATGGTCTAACAACTCACAATCAGAGGAAATGATGGAGGAAGACCTTTCCAAGGCTTTTTTTATAACACAACTGGAACCTAAAGGGATATCATTCCTCACATTGAGGCACGACCTCATGCAGAAGCCATATGATGGCATGGCAATAAGGACAAAGAAATTTTATTATAATAGACGGTTGCCAGATATCGATACTATTAAGATTATAGGAGATAAAATACTTTCATCCAGCAATCCAGAAATTTTTGTTTCCCACGCCGGCAGAAATATGAATTACGTGGATACTATGGTTAAATTTGCTGACAGGTTTGGGATAGGTGTTAAGGAACGCCGCTATTTCATGAGCTTTCCACTTGACAATCATATGCACCTTGGTTTTGTTCCAAGAATGTATGTACCTGAGACAGAGAATGATGACCTCCTGCTTCTTTTCGAATTTGGAATACTGCCGGGAAACGCATTTCCAGTGGATAAGGATATTATAGATTTTTCCACTGAGTTTGTAAGACGCCGGGACATATACAGTGGAGGCGACTACGGATCCTCCAATTTATTCAATTCCATTGACATAGAATGCGACCTGGGGCCAACCCTGGATCTGATAATGAAAAAAACAGAAATTAGCCATGGGGAAAAAGAGACAATCGAAAGTCGTCGGGATTCTGTTATTGAAAGGCATGAAAAATTAATGAAAGAGATACAGGATATGGCTTCCAGGGATATTGAAAAAGGCATACTTTCTGACAATTCTATTGGATATGTGCTCAATGAAGAATGGAAAGAAGGAATGGCACTTGTGAATGGAAGCATCAAATCTTACAATGGATTGAACCAGCAGATAAATCTCAGCACTCCTGGAACATTCTTCAGCAATCCGAGTGGTCATTTAGGGTCTCCGGTAGGCATGGCTTATGGCACATTCCTGGCAAGAAATGAGGAAAATTACCTTTCAGGAATAATGGATTATAAACCGGTAGTGTGCATTACAGGAGACGGGGATGCTATATTCGGAAATATTACCTCTGCCCTGTGGAGCGTCAAACATTATGGGCTTGGTGTAATATACATTATTTTGAATAATGGATCATGGGCTATAGAATGGCCATATTTTGAAAACACAACAGAAAAGTATATTAAAAATTCAAAGGATATGCAATTTATCGATATTGACAGCCCCAGGATTGATTTTGCAACTATGGCAGGGGCGTTCAATGTGGATTCATACACTGTGAGAGACCTTACGGAATTAAGAACTGCATTTAAGAAATCCATAACAGGTGCTATTAAAGGAAATCCATCACTCATTGATATTATGCTGCCGAAATTGATAATGTAATATCTTTACTGTAAATTCAAATGACCCTTTACTAATATCCTTAATCAACCTCCATATTTATGTATTTCCTTATCAGCC
>JAKAAU010000030.1 GCA_021802165.1 Thermoplasmata archaeon | reverse complement strand
AGCACTGCTTGCTCCAGCAAGGCCAGACGTGAAATTGCCCCAGTGCCATATAAACATGGGTAGTATGACTATAAATCCAACCACTACAGCTATTTTTACCCATGTTAAAAATTTGTTGAATTTTCCGAACCTAGCAATTCCCACCATGTTAAGTGCAAAGAATCCCAGTAAAAGAACAATAGCCAGCATTATACCATCGATAGTAAGAACGCCGGTTGCCGAATTATAAAGGAACGGAAAATACAGTGATGCATATGTTGATACTGCAACTGCCTCGATGGCAGGTATGGTAGCAGCCCAGATGAGCAAACCCCAGCCTGACATGAAGCCACCGTATGAACCGTATGAATAGTATGCAACCCTTGCACTTATTCCTGATCTCGGAAACATTGCAGAGTATTCCGCGAATGGTAATGTAACCAGTACAATAAATATGGCTGCAAGAATCCAGGATATAATTACAGCTGGCCCGGCATATGATGTGCCTCCGGCTGCTGCGAACAGTATACCTGATCCTACTGCTCCACCGACTCCGAACATTATTGCTTCATGCGTTGTCATTCCTCTTCTCATTCCAGTTTTGGTCATCTTTCCCAAAACTTTATTATCTACATCTTGCATAAATTATGATTAGGGAAGCATATATAATATTTATCCTCAAAAATGTGAATTTCAACATTATTTTGTATATTAGCAGGTATAACAATGTATATTAATAAGACTAATTTAAATATTTGTATTGAAAAATGAGAGATAATTTCAAATTTTTATATCAATCTATAGTATTCAAAATAAAAATTTCTTATGATGACATGGAACAATGGGATTTTTATATGGTCAAGTAATATAAATTAAATGACTATATTGAGCCAGAATGATTATGATAGATTTACATGGAAGCATAAAAGAGTTCTATTCCCATTCGGCATGATAACTATTGCACTCAGAGTCAGTACATCCTACTTGAATATTAGGGCGGGAATAGTGATCAATGACATTATAACAGTGTTGGCTATAGCAGGTTTCCTGGTACTTGCTGAATTACTGATACTAAAAAACTATGAGAAATCTATAGAAAAAATGGAAAAAAATAATAGATAAAGCTAGCCGGCACTGAATTTTACGCCGGACGCACTCACATATTTTCTATTATTGTTACCATGCTTTCTCCGAATTCCTTTGTTCCCATGGGTTTTACATTGAAAAATTTTGCAAGATCCTGTGTCACCTTTTTTGTCTCTATTGCTGTGCCTATAGCCCTTTCTATAACATCGTGGGCTTCATGCCAGTTCATGTACTTGAGCATGAGCTGTGCACCCCTTATGAGCCCAAGTGGATCTGCAACGTTCATTCCGGTATATTTCGGTGCTGTACCGTGGACTGCCTCGAACATACCGCCATTGTCGCCGACGTTTGCTCCTCCCAGGGTACCTATATTTCCTATCAGGGCTCCTGCAGCATCTGATATATAATCGCCGTCAATATTCGGTGCGATTATAACCTCATAGTTTTCAGGTCTGGTTATAATCTGCTGGAACATATTATCGGCTATCATATCATTTACAAGTATTTTACTGGAATCATCCTTTGAAATATAGTCTCCAAATTCCTTTTCCAGCGTTTCATATGCCCATTCCCTGAATGCCCCCTCAGTATACTTCATGACATTCCCTTTGTGCATTATGGTTATTTTCTTTTTGTGATTCTCTATGGCAAATTTGGCAGCTGCCCTCGTGATTCTCTGGGTTTTGGCCATACTCATGGGTTTTATTCCTATTCCCGAATCGCTACTTATATTGACATGAAGCTTGTCCAAAAGGAATTTTCTTAACTCAGCAGCTTCAGGGCTGTCATATTTCCATTCAATGCCCATATAAAGATCGTCCGTATTTTCCCTGAATATAGTGAGGTTTACATTTTCCGGGTGCTTTAATGGACTTTCCAGCCCTTTCATGTAGTTTACCGGCCTTATGTTGGAATAAAGATCAAGCATGAGCCTGATTCTCACATTTATTGATTTGAAACCTGTTCCTATGGGTGTGCCCAGTGGAGCTTTTAAAAGTACGCGATATTCATTGATAGCATCCTGTGATTCCTGCGGGAATCTATCATTTTTTTCTTTGAGGGCTTTATCCCCAACAAGAATTTCCTTCCATTCTATTTTTTTGTTTTTATATGCTTTTTTAACTGCTGCATCAACAACTTTCCTTGTTGCGTCCATGATCTCCGGACCTATACCATCCCCATCCGTATAAAGAATTGTCGGGGTGTCTGGCACTTTCCACTTTCCGTTTTCAAATGTTATTTTTTCCATAAAAACCTATATGCAATTGGTATATGAATTATTAATATTTCCTTCATTACGATTCATTATCATGGCTATTCAAAACCTTACCGTTATCCTCTTCTTCAACTTTATGCCTGATTTTGCCGAATTCCCTTACTGCACTTATACGCGGCATTACCTTTTTAGCTGATTTAATGACATTCTTTGATTCAAGAATATGTTTTAATCCGTAAATTACTGATACAATTACCAGAACGGAAAGGCTGATTTCTATAGCATATAATCCCAAATAGCCAATTGTAATGAAGATTGTTATAATTCCAAGTAGTGGTATTAGAAAAAAATATTTTTGCTCCCTGAGATGAACAGGATTATCTTTCTTAACCTTTTTCCAGAGAATTATGGCCGAGAAATCAATTATTGAATATGCTATCAATACAGAAACATTGGATGCCTCGATAATGGTAGAAAATCCAACGAAATAAACGAATAATAGGCTTATTGCCATGGAAAGGAGAATAGAGTATAGCGGGGTTCCGAATTTATCTATCTTACCGAAACGTTCAGGTATTTCCCTGTCCCTTCCCATTGCAAAAAGAACCCTACTGGTTCCCAGTATTCCGGTCAAAACAACACCTGCAGTTGCGGTTATTCCACCGACTGCTATAATAACAATCAGGTATGGGTTGTGTAAAATTTTAATTGCAGCCGATAGGGGTGCGGATGCCGATGCCAGGCTTGATGAGGGTATCAATCCAATGGCTACAACTGCAACTATTGCATACAGTGCGGATGAAATAATTATGGAAATAATAATGGCTTTAGGTATATTTTTTTCGGGATTTTTCACCTCATCCCCAACAGTTGTAATTCTGGAAAATCCAGTGAAAGCAAAGAATATCAGGGCCGAACCTTCCATAATTCCTGTAAATCCTCTGGGAGCAAAATTTGTGAAATCTGATACTTTGAAATAGAACAATCCAGAGACAATGAATATGATTAAAATTACCACATTAACACCCACAAGAATGGATAATGTCTTGGCTGAATTCTTTATTCCCAGCATATTTAAAACAGCAAAAAGGATTATAACCGGAATTCCATAAATTATCAAATTTAAATGCAGATGAAATAATGAATTTATATAACTGCCCATACTTAATGCTACTGCTGAAATTGCTATCATATTAGAAAATGTCCACATGGTTCCGCCTATAAAACCTGCAGATGGTGCAAACGATTCCTTTGCATATTCGTATACACCACCTTCCTTGGATATATGCTGAGCTATTTCCGAGAAACTTAATCCCGTGAATATGGCTATGATGGCAGATATGAAGATGGATAAAATTATTGCCGGTCCAGCTTTGCCAGCAGCTATCCCTATTATGACAAATATTCCGGCACCTATTATCGCTCCCAGATTAATTATAACTGCCGATCTTAGTCCAAGTATTCTCTTCAACTCATATGATGCCATTTATTGCATATTGTGATTTTATAAATCAAACTACCGGATAATTTAGATAAGTTTGCGTTCCGGTAAATAAATTATTATAATTTGTAATAATATATTACCATGAGTATTAAAGGTTTTAATTCTAAAGCAGTACACGCAGGTGACCTGTATATACCGGAGATAGGAAATGTCACAACACCAATTTTCGAAGATTCCACATATAAGTACCCCAATAGCGCGGAAAACATTATCACTGATAATACCAGCAAATCAACGTTTCTTTATTCCAGATGGGGGAATCCTACGGTTCAATCCTTTGAAAATAAATATAAATCCCTGGAGAAAACAAACCATGCAGTAGCATTCTCCAGTGGCATGGGAGCTATTACAGCAACAGTACTTTCAATAATGAAGAGCGGGGATAGAATGCTGGCAATAAATGTGCTTTATGGGCAAACATATTATTTCTTTGCAAGAACACTCAAGTCATACGGGATAGATGTTGATATGATTTCAGTTGATGATATGAATAAACTCAAAATCCAGAGAAATGATTATAAAATTATATATATTGAATCTATACCAAATCCCCTGATGGACGTTCTCGATATAAAGAAAATCGGTAAATACTGCAGAGAAAAGAACATAATACTTATTGTTGATGCAACATTTGCATCTCCGTTTAATCAGACTCCCGTGGATTTCGGTGCCGATATTATCATACATAGCGGAACGAAATACATTGGCGGGCATTCGGATATACTCATAGGTGTTATAGGATGCAATAATGATGGTTATTACAACAGTATAGTGGATATCAGAAAGACACTGGGTGCAACACCCGATGCATTCCAGGCTTACCTAGCATACCGTGGACTGAAAACACTGGGGCTCAGAATGGAAAGGCATAACTTAAACGGTATGAAAATTGCAGAATTTTTAGAAAGTTCAAAAAAAATACAGGAAGTATTCTATCCAGGATTGAAGTCCGGAAAGTATTATGAAATTGCAGAGGATAACCTGAAAGGATTCGGTGGAATGATTTCATTCAAGCTCAAAGGTGGGATTGAGGAATCACATAAATTTATCAAAAATCTTGAAATACCCATGCCGGCAGTGAGTCTTGGAGGCGTTGAAAGCCTCATTACCATTCCTGCTGAAACAACCCACAGTGAGATGACCGAAGAAGAGAGGGAAAAATCTGGAATAACTGATAATCTTATCAGATTATCAGTAGGAATTGAGGATTCTGAAGATTTAATAAATGACCTTATGCAGGCACTGGATAAAATTTAATATTAATTTTTCTTAGGAAGAGAGAATCAACCTGGCAGAATGGTGACTGTCTCTCCACTTTAATATAGTAGATATCACGCATTTAAAGTTAAATAATTTGATTTCTAGATACTATATAGTAAACTAAAAATATATACCAAAATATTAAATGCATCTAATAATAGTAATCTATGTTCGAGAAATTAGATGATAGCAGTTTAAAAAAAGTACATTTCAAGATTGCAATGCTTTCTTCCGGTGGCAGTTTTCTTGACGGTTTTGATATCTCCATAATATCCGTGGCTATCCTTATATTAAGGCCAGAGTTCACTCTTACCTCTACGGATGTTACACTTCTACTTGGCTCTACAATACTGGGCATGATATTTGGTGGAGTCATTGTTGGCTATATTGCTGATTTAAAAGGAAGACGATACTTATATCTATGGGATATGATATTTTTTATACTTTTCACTGTTCTTTGCGCTGTTGCCACAGATTACCTCCAGCTTCTCATTTTCAGGCTTCTTCTGGGGATTGCCATAGGTGCCGATTATGCAATAACACCAACAATTATATCGGAATTTTCGCCTGCCAAACGCAGGGGGATGTTACTGAGTTTGTCAGGAGCAGCATGGTTTATCGGAGCATTTGGAGCATATGGAGTAGGCACAGTACTGATACCACTGGGAAACGTTTCCTGGAGGTATATGTTCCTTGTAGGCATCATTCCAGCAATAATTATTCTATTGCTCAGACGTGATGTGCCCGAATCCCCCAGATGGCTTCTTGCCCATGGAAAAAATGAGAAAGCAAACCAAGCCATGGAAATAATAGACAGCAGTGTAAATGTTCAGGCGCCGGTAACTTACACAAAGACGAAGATCAGCGACCTATTCACAAGAAAATATATTGCTGCTACCGTATTTATATCGGTTTTCTGGTTTGCGCTAGATGCGGTCACTTATGTAATAGCATTAAATGGGCCATCTATCCTTGAAGATATTGGATTAACATCAGATGCTGCATCTGGTTATGCCACGATTATTGCGCTACTTGCGATCATCGGTGCCGGAATTGCGATTATATTTATAGATTCTGTAGGAAGGAAGAGCCTCACAGTAATCGGATTTGCAGGCATGTTAATAACATTGATTCTTGCTGCAGTACTCTTTGATTATTTTCCTGTTGTTATTTACATTGTATTATTATTTGTAGTCTTCGAAATCACTGAGGAGCTCGGTCCCGGAATTATCAGTTCCATATATCCACAGGAGCTTTATCCCACTGAGATACGGTCCACTGCCCAGGGTTTTGGTACCACGATAAGCAGGGTAGGTGCCCTATTCGGCATCTTTGCCTTTGCTTTTATATCAACATCTTATGATATTGGCGGTGGCTTGATTTTTCTTGCAGGTATTTCCGGTATAGGGCTTATTGTAACACTGTTGCTGGGAAAAGAAACAGCGAGGAAATCCCTTGAAGAGTTGAATGAATAATAATATTACAGTGAGTCAAGTAACTTAATTACCAGATCTGGACGATCAGAGGCTATTACATCTACACCGGCGTCTAATGAACTTTTGATTGAGGTAACATCGTTCGGAGTCCAGACACTAACCCTGATACCACCATTGTGGCATCTATCAACATATGGTCTGGTAAGCCCTTCATAATTAATGGCAATGGTATCACAACCGCATTTTTTTACCAGGGCAACGGGATCAACAGGAAATCCTGCGATCAGGGCTCCGCATGTGACCTCGGGAAATCTCTGTTTCATCATAAGAAGTGCATCATGAAAGAATGATATTAAGACACTTCTTTTGAGAAGCTCGGGTCTCACGGTAAATAGTTCAGTGATAGATTTTACGGTTTCCATGGATTTGAGTTCGATCATTACCGGGATTTGAATTGAATTCAGTACATCCTCCAGCAATGGAATATGTTCGCCATCTTTTAATGTAACATTTTTTATCTCCCCCGTATTTAGGTCTTCAATTTTCTTATCAATTCCCGCAGTTCTCAGCAAATCAGGATCATGCATGACTACCAGACTTCCATCTTTGCTAACCTGGACATCACATTCCACGGCATCTACTCCGAGCCTTTCGACTCCTGTAAAGGCAGATATTGTATTTTCTTTGAACAATTCACCACCACCCCTGTGGGCAATTACAAAAATATTCCTTCCTTTATATTTATGTTCCATTGGAGTACAATTCACATTCTTTATAAAAATATTTGGAAGATTATTTTTGTTTTATAAGGGAATTTAGATTGTGTATGAATTCAGGAAAGAACAGGAAAATAAATATAATATCCATATATACTGTAAAATGAATGTAAAAGCCGAAAAATACCAGTTAGTGATGAATTTTACTGATGATCAAGAATTTAAAGGTGATTGTACAATTTTTGTTAATAATAAAGATGAGGAATTGGTCATTGATGCTAAGGAACTGCATATTGAAAAATTACTTATAAATGATTTGGAGAAACCATTCTTTTACGACGAAAAAAATAAGAAAATAAAAATTGGAAAAATAGAAAAAAATGTTCATAAAATACAGATTTTATACACAGGAAAATACGGTAGCGGTCTTGCAGGATTATACAGGGCAGGGAATGGTGAGGAATCGATGATCACGACACAATTCGAATCCAACGATGCTTCATCTGCTTTTCCCTGCTTTGATAATCCGGCTATAAAAGCTATATTTGAACTCACCGTGATTGCCAGAGAGAATATGGATGCAATCAGCAATATGCCGCAGTTGTCTAACAGCAGAAAGGGGGATGGAACAAGAGAAATAAAATTTGAATCAACACCTCCCATGTCCACATATCTTCTTTATATGGGAATCGGCAAATTTGTAACAAGAACAAAGAAACATGGGAACTGCGAAATTATAATGGCAAAACCGGGCAATGAAATGAGGTCTGATGATTTTCCACTTGAGATCGCGGATAAATGTCTTACATTTTATGAAGAATATTTTAATATTCCTTATGCCCTCCCAAAAATGCACCTAATTGCTGTTCCTGATTTTGCAGCCGGTGCAATGGAAAACTGGGGTGCTATTACTTTCAGGGAGGATGCATTGTTAAATAACGAAAATACTGATTCTCACACAAGGATAATGATTGCAGTGGTCATTGCCCATGAGATAGCCCACCAATGGTTCGGGAATCTAGTTACAATGAAATGGTGGAATGATTTATGGTTAAATGAGAGCTTTGCCACATTTATGTCATCCCTATGCGTTAACAAAATATTACCGGAATATGAGGAGGAAAAGACGTATTACCTTAACGAAACGGTTGGATCCATGGCAAGTGATGCACTTAAAAGTTCTCACCCAATCAATGTTGAGGTAAAAGAACCAGAAGATATAGAGCAGGTATTTGATGAAATAAGTTATGGGAAAGGAGGAAGTATACTCAGGATGATATATCACTATATAGGTGAGGAAAAATTCAAAATTGGACTATCCTCATATCTAACAAAATTCAGGTATGGAAACGCAGAGGGATCGGACCTTTGGGATGAGCTGGAAGATAGTTCGGGGCTTAAAATAGCTTCGATAATGAGCAGCTGGATAAATCAATCCGGTTTTCCATTAATAACCGTAAATTACAGTTGCAGCAAATTGAGACTGGAACAGGAACAGTTACTATTATCAGGAGAGAAAACTGATAAATTATGGAAAATTCCAATTTTCATACAGATGGAAAACGAAGAAAAAAAGGTTCTTATGGAAGATAAAACAATGGAGGTCGAGGTTACTGGATTTGTTAAAATTAATTACAGGGGAACCGGTTATTACCAGACACTGTACAGTGATGAGTTATTCGAAATTTTGAGGAACAAAATAAACACACTTGATTCTATGGCAATAACTGAACTGGTTTCTGATAACTATTTTCAATTTCTCTCCAGAAAAATCAATGTTGATAAATTTTTAACATTTGTGGGTGAAGTTTGCACATCTTTTTCTACACCATCTGCACTCCTTCTTGTGAATAATTTTGAAAGATTGAATAGCATACTCTATGATAAACTTGAATTCATAAAATTCAGTAATGGTATAATAAAAAGAATAATTGAAAATGGAGATGCAAAAAAGGATAAGTTGACCATGCTTGATCAAATTAGTTTACAGAAGGCCAGAGTTGCATATGTAAAAATAAACTCCGAATTTGCCAATGAAATGTCACTAAAATTCAAGGAATACTATAATGTTCAACCTGATGAAAGAGAATGTGTGGCCATTTCTAAAGCTCTTGTTTCATCAAATCTTGATGATATTATAAATAAATTGAAGGAAGCTAAAGATGATTCTGATCGTGAAACTCTCATCATGGCAATGGGATGGGTACCCGGGAAGAAAAATCACAAGAAAATTATAAAAATGATGATATCTGGTGAAATTAAAAAACAGGATATACCCATAGCAGTTATGACAATGATAATAAATCCAGATTCAAGAAAGTACATTTCAAGTATACTACTTCCACTACTTAGAAATATCAGCAAAGCTTTCGGAAATACCGGATTGTTATCTACCGCTGCCTTCTTATCAATACCACTCCTCGGTCTCGAGAATGAACATAAAGTTAGAAAGGCCATGTCAAAGTTGAATTATAATGAGATGAGAATGGGATATGAGAAAGGATTCGAAATGCTAGATATTTATAAAAAATTACGGGAACTAATATCATAAATACCGATATTTATAGTTAACTTTTATTTGTAGATCAACCAAAATAGTGGGATATTTTCTATGCTATATTTTTAGATAAAAGTTAATTTAAGTATACCGGCTTTGTCGTTGAAAATACCGTATTTTGTTAATTTTCATCTAAAATATACGATACATAAAATGGGTCTGTCCGGATTTGGACCGGAGTCTCCAACTCCCGAAGCTGGAAGGATGCCAGGCTACCCCACAAACCCTAGGTTCTTAATTGATATACTGTATAAAAAGTTATTTTTTAATCTCTTCTCTGATGAATTTAGCCACGGAAACTGCATCAGCATCACCCAAACTATCAAGGTTTATTGCTATATTTTCCATATCCTCCGGGCGGTTCTGGCTCAGCTTGAATTTTGCATTAATCTTTGAAACTTTGATTTTGAATGCTACTATTTGAAGTACCATTTTACTGTAATATTCCTTTCTATCATTTCCTTCTTCTACCCATTTCGCATCATAGAATCTGGACATTTCCAGTAAAAATTTTCTGGTTTCTTCCTCATCCATTAATTCCAGTTTACCATCCATCCTAACGGTCATATAATCCCATGTTGGCACCGAATCTTTATCCTTGTAATATAATGGAGATATATAATGATGTGGCCCGGTAAACAATGCAGTAACATTCTTATCCCTGGATCTGTACCACTGCATATTTGCCCTGGCAATATGCCCTTTCAGTATGAATTTTTCATTTTCAGTGCCGAGCATCAAGGGTATCTGGGTGTTGTATATTTCATTATCATATATGCTGAGAAGAATCCCGAAATTATTGTTGTCAACAAAATTTGTAATCTTTTTGAGGTCCTCAATTTTAAATTCATGTGGGATGTACATCAAATTAAATATGATTTCTCTATAAATATATTTGCAGCAATGCTTCAGAACAGTTGCGTTATATAAATGGTTCAGTGAAAAATAATCATATTATATAAGATATTCATTACTGGTTATGGA
>JAKAAU010000029.1 GCA_021802165.1 Thermoplasmata archaeon | reverse complement strand
AACATACATGGAAATTTTATAAGTAATTTAGCATGATGCAGAAGGTATATATTTTATGATATACTTGTTAATTATGACAGAATTTCCAAAATTTCACTGCTGTGTAAATCAGAAAGAAGAGGATTATGATTCAGGGATACAGCTCTATTTTATGAAAGAATATGAACTGGCAGAATTGATTGGAAGACTAATAAAGATGGATGAAAACCATACAGATGAATACAAAAATATGTTTGAATTTATCAGATCCCTAGAGAACTATATAATTACTGGAGAAAATCCAAAAGATTTCAGTTTTCTTGAAAAAATAGAGGGAGAAAAGGGCTGGGCCATGGATTATTCCATACTGTTAAATGAAAGCAGATCGGCGAGAGTTGCTTTCAGGGCATGCAGAAAAACAGTAGAAGTTATGTATTATTACAGAGTTCTATCAAGAAAAGAGGGATTTACAGAACGCTTCAACCCGGAAAACTTCAGGGCTTTCCTTCTTTTAAGAGATATACTTTATAAAAGGTCATGCGAATTAATGGAAAAATAATATTTTTTTATAATGTATTAATATTTTGAAGATGTACCACTTATAAGTTTCAGGGTATAGAGATAATAAAATTCAGACATTACAATTATTATGAATGATGTTGCCATAATGAATGAATATCTATTGTATTCATTGAACAGAAACAGGAATCCTGAAACTCCTGCTATTATGACAAAAATAAAAGATAAAACAGATGATACAATGAGCTTTGTGTTTTGAATTTTTATACTTAGCAAGAGCATTATGAATGAAACTATGAGAATAAGGAATCCCAACATCATGTGAAACATTACGGTGAGGTAATTAGAAGGAAAAGCCCCGGGCCCAATATGTGATATGCTGTTTAATGGTGGGAATGGCACATAGAGATTTATGAATATGCCCATTATGAACTGTATGAAGAGAAGAACCATCATAACAGCAAGACCTAGATAGGCGAAGCTATATTTATTATCCATAAAACAGTATATCCTGTTATTATTTAAATTATTCAACTTCGCAAAAATTTATTAAATGCATACATATAAACTGATATGGAAGTTATAAATTACAGGCTTAGCCTCGATATAGATTTCAAACACAAAAAGTATACAGGAGATGAAACAGTAAAAATTAAGGATGCAGAAAAGAAAATAACTTTTGATTTAAATAATATAGATATACATGGAGTAAAAATCAATGGATCAGCGGTAAAATATGAAGCAGATAAAGATGGTGTAACATTTTCCACTGATGGAGGTGACATTTCAGTTGATGTAAAATTTTCATCTGATGTGGACCGTGGTCTGAAGGGTTTCTATCTTGCCGGAACAGAGACTCAGTACATACTTTCAACCCAGTTCGAAGAATCAGATGCTAGGAGGGCATTTCCATGCATTGATAACCCGAATTACAAAGCTAAGTTTGACATTTCCATGAAGATAGACAGTAACCTCAGAGCCATCTCAAACATGCCTGCAAAAAAGGAAAAACTGGAAAATGGAAAGAAGGTTATTGAATTCGAGGAAACTCCCAGAATGGCAACATATCTTGTTTACCTTGGAGTAGGCCAATTTGATGAGGTGGAAGATTTATATAAGGGCAAAAAACTTTATCTTACGGCAATGAAGGGACATTTAACATCATCCAGATATCCAATTGAAGTTGCAAAGAAATCATTGAATTACCTTGAAACCTACACAGGAATAGATTATATGCTTCCAAAATTAAACCTTATCTCTGTTCCGGAATTTGCTGCTGGCGCCATGGAAAACTGGGGCGCAATTACATTCAGGGAAATCCTTCTGAATATTGATGATTCAACAACAAGTAAGAGTTATAAAAGAACATCAGAGGTTATAACACATGAACTTGTCCATATGTGGTTCGGCGACCTTGTGACCATGAAATGGTGGAATGACTTGTGGCTGAATGAAAGCTTTGCCACATTCTTTGCGTTCAAGACCGTTGACAGTACTGATCCGGAGTGGAAATTTTTCGGTGATTTCCTTCTTGACCAGACAGATGGGGCATACACTATGGATTCCCTAAAGAATTCACATCCCATAAATGCGGATGTTTCAGATCCCAGGAGCGTATCACAGCTTTCATATGAAATAAGGTACGGCAAGGGTTCAAATGTTTTGAGAATGATAGAAGCGTATGTGGGCAAGGATGTATTCATGAAGGCAATGAGAAATTATCTTAAGGAATTTTCATATAAGAACGCCTCAGGATCCGATCTATGGAATGCCATAGAAAAGGAATCCGGAAAGGGTGTTTCCTTAATAATGGAGCAGTGGATATCAAACAAAGGGTATCCATATCTTATAACTGAAAGGAGTGATGACAAATTAAAAATAACACAGAAACAGTTTTATTTCCTTGAGGGAGATAAAAATTCACAGTGGAAAATACCATTATTCATAAACAGATTTTCCAGTGAGGAAAGTACCCTTATGGAAGGAAAGGAAATGGAAATCGAAGGTGATGTTCTCTCACTGAATTACGGGCACAGCGGATTCTATAGGGTACTCTATGACGATGCAATGTATGAATCCGTGACAAGAAACCTTTCACAGATATCGATTGATGAGAAATGGGGCATTGCAAACGACCTCTATGCGTTCCTTCTATCAGGCAAAATAAATATGACACAGTATGTAAGAAGGATCGAAAAGCTTTACGGCATAAATGATAACATAGTCATTGATGAGATATCAAAACAGCTTTATTCCCTGTATAATATAACGGGAAATGTTTACTTTAGGGATCTTGCGAACTTTTACATAAAGGATAAAATGGAATACATAGAGGCAAATAAAAAGGATGAGTTTAACTATAAAATATCGCTCTCCGGACTCTACACAAAGCTGGCGTATATTAATGATGATTTCTGCAAAACACTTCTCAGCAAATATAAGGAATACAGTCAGGTGGAACCAGATTTCAGGCTTGCATACCTTATTGCACAGGGAAAAATAAACAACGATTTCGGGTATTTTGCAAATTTAATAGAAACAACAACAAATGATGAGGACAAGACCAAGGCAATAACTGCATCAGGTGTGCTTAATGGAGACAGTAACCATAAAGCCATTATGGAGTTCATCAAATCCGGAAAGGCTAAGAAGCAGGATATGGATTCTTTCTTTGTTGCAATGTCCTCAAGTGATGGATCAAGGCAGTACATAATAGATAACCTGAAAAACATAGTTGAAACCATGTATAAGTTCCAGCTCAGCCCACTGAGAATAAACAGATGCGTGCAATCAATGATAGGAAATGCAGGGATTAAGGAACCGGATAAAATGAAAAAAGCCGCCGAATCTGTAAGAAATGAGGAAATTTTCGGTGGGATAAACAAGGGGCTTGAATTCCTCGATATTTATGAAAATCTTGTTAAGAACACAAAATAATTTCAGTAATTTTTAATATCTTTTAAATTAATTGATGCAAATGGTATTATTATTTCTTCCCTGCTGAGACCACCATGCATCCCGCGATCTTTTATAATATCATCATCGTAATATTTGTACCATACAGTATTTCCCGAATACGGAAGGATCAAAAGATCACCCATTCGTGAAATATAATTTTCAGAAACAGTATTTCTCCCCATCAACCCCATTTTGAGAATTTCATTGCCTGTAAGAATTTCTGCACGACCATGGAGCTGATCCTCAAGTATACTTTTCATATCCTCCGGGCTATCTGTATGCAACATCATATCCCTGGGGCTCCATGTTTCCGGTATTGCCCTTCCATTCTTGGTTTTCATTAAATTCCTGATTCCCGATACATATGTTTTTTTATTAACAGGGGTAAAACCATGATCAGATGAGATCATAACTGCAATATCCTCACCTGCAAGATCCCCGAACAAATCATTGAACATTGATGCTATATACCGCAGTGATTCTATATGCTCCTGGCTTCCAGGGCCGTACCGGTGCTCCATTTTATCAGGGTCCTCTATGTAGAAGAATATATAAGAATTTTCACGCACCTTCTTCAGGAGCTTTCTCAGTATGAGAAAACCTTCAAAGAGGAAATCATATCTCTTCTTTTCCTTTGCACCGGAATACATTATCCTGCTGTAGCTGCTTTTTAATAGGTCTGCAAACGATATTACATATGATTTTATTCCGTGCTCATTCAGTGTTTCATAGAAGGTTTTTCCGTGGAATAGGATTGAAGGTTCCGGATTTAGATCTGCAAATTTCTGCCTGTCCTGTTTGTAAACAGGAATAAAGGGCAGGCTTTTCACAACCATATTGTAACTTTCCAGGTAAAGCCTCCACTCAAATAATCCGTGTTCCGCAGGAGTTAAACCAGTATTTATCGTATTGCTTGCGGCGGCAGTGGTAGATGGAAATACCGAGGTTATTGGTGATACTATGCCAGAGTTATTGATCTCCTGGAATGGTCTGTAATTTCCCAGATAATTCTTCCAGCTATCATACCCGAGACCATCTATGTAAAAAAATACCACCTTTTTTGAACCGGAAATATTGCTGTAAAGATCCTTTTCAAGTGAAATTCCATTATTGTTTATGCCGAATACTGATAAGATCGTGCTGTTTATATTCGAAAAGTTATAGCCATTATAATCAGGATAAACAAAATGACCATCATCCCTGTACCTGAACTGCATACCATCATTAATCATGCATTTGCATTACTAAATTGTATTAATCCCTTGCCAGTATAGCCTTTGGAAATTACTACCATTTAATTATTGATTTTATTTCACCTTCTGGTTTGGTCAGGAAAATTTCCGTATTTTCCGGTGAATATGTTCCGGTAATCAGTTTATTTATCACTGAATTTTGAGAATGCCCCCATTTTTCTAAATATCGCAATGCATCGAAATAATGCTTTTTTGCCCCATCTACTGAACCGACCATGCATATGTTTCTTTCTATAATATAATCTATATCCTCACCGTTAACTTGTGTTCCGGGTGCCTTGCCGTTTGTCCCAAAAAGTATTGTAACTCCATTGTTATTCATCATGCGAACGAATTTGAATATAGTAGCTGGGTCCCCGCTGGTATCTATCAGCAGATCTATGCCTTTCAGTGGAACATTATCGGTATAATCAAAGAATATACTTCCTGTTTTTTCCAGAATTGATAATTTAGATTCCCCAAGGGTATGCCTGTTTGTCATATATACATTGAACATATATTCATGTGCCATCATTGTATATATGAATGCTTCACTGCCGGACCCAATAATAAGGCAATTTTTTCCAGCAAATGTGGAATCTTCATTCTGGTATATGGATCTTTTCGATACGGTATCGAAGACCTCAAAGGCTTTCATAACATTCTTTGCCGGTTCTGTGAGAACTGCTTCTCTCACCATGCTTCTATCATTTACTTTAACAAGATTTTCCGGGGAATCAAAAAAATAATCACGCATGAATCCATGAAGACCTGTTATTCCTGCCTCATTCTTCTTTCCATCAGAGCAGTTGTCCTCTCTTCCTATTCTGCAGTTCACACAATTCCCAGGCCTTCTCACAACGGGTACAACATAATCGCCGGTCTTTATTCCATATTCATTTTCTGTGGCATCAATCACCTGGCATACAGCCTCATGCCCCAGAACAAGGAAATTATAACCTGGCTGGTTGTAAGCAAATGATAGGCTTCCATTAACCTCTCCACGATCTGTGCCGCATATTCCCGTATATAGGGGTTTGAGCTTAATTTCAAAGTCTTTCTGATCCGGAATCAATACATTATGGAATTCAATGCCCCCTGATGGTGCATTTGTGGTCAAAGCATTTACCATACCAGCGTAATTTCATTTTTGATTTAGCCTTTATGGTGTGGAAAAATAATTCCACAAAAATATGTACAAAAAATTTTGTTAAATCATTTATAGTTGTATCGTAATTATATATTTTAGATCCATTCATTCCTGATATCTTCAATTGATCGAATCACATTTTCATCAAAAGGTTTAGCCGATGTGAGCACATCGCTTAATTTTTTCATGTGTGCCTTTTTTATTATAATTCCCTCCTTGGAAGTTTCAAAATATATGTGTTCACCTGGTCTTATATTCAGGTATTCACGTATTTCTTTCGGTATCCTTATCTGACCTTTTAAATTCATACGGCTAATTTTGATTGCCATTATAATAAAGTAATATTATTATATATATTACTTTTATGAAAATTGCTTGCTAATATCTGTACGCTTTTACTATTCCTCCATGTAACGGAATTTTATTCTTTCTATCATTCTGGGTATGTTTATATCCATAGGGCATACCTCCTTGCACCCTCCAGAATGCATGCAAAGCATAGATTTGTCGTATTTTTTAGATGTTATTGCAGACCACATTATTCCAGTAGGACCCGTATAAGGGCTGTCTCCGAAGTCCTTGCCATAAAGCTTGTAAGATGGGCATGAAAAATAGCATCTGCCGCATCTGATGCAGAGAAGTGATTCACGTATGTCAGAGTTGATTGCCTCCTTCCTGCCGTTATCCAGCAGTATCAAATGGAATTCTCTGGGTCCCGTGGCAGGCGATACCCTCTGGAGCTCTATATCGCCTGTTGCACTGGGTCCTGACGTTACGTTGATATAAGTAGGAGGATAAAAACCGGCATATGATGCCTGCACTATGACCTCATTGAATGCATCTTTCAGGGTGGGCACAATCTTATCTATGCCGGTTATGGCTATATGTGTCTGGGGCAGAACCGTATCAATTCTTATATTCCCCTCATTCTCTATGAGAAGAACAGAACCTGTATCCGCTGCAATGGCATTTGCACCTGTTATTCCAACCTCAGCTGCAAGGTATTTCTCCATGAGGAATTTTCTTACTCTGCTTACCATTTCCTCAGCTGATGTGTTTTCGTTTATGCTGCTATCCAAGTTTTCATTCAGCAACTTTCCTATTTTATCCTTCGTCAGATGGATTGCGGGAGCAACAAGATGCGATGGCATATCCTTATTGAGCTGCACTAGGTATTCACCAAGATCGGTCTCCCAGATATCCATGCCCTCATTTTCCAGTTCTTCCCTGAGCTTAATCTCGTAGAGCACATTTGATTTGGAAACCACTATCTTCCTCTTCTCCCCGAGTATTTCCTTTACAATATTCATTGCCTCGGCACTGTTCTTTGCTATATGGACATGTCCACCCAGTTTTTCCACGCTCTTCTGGGTTTTTGATATGTAAGAATCTATATCATCCAGTACCTTATTTTTGGTTTCCCTCAATTCGAATGCTACATCCTTTATGTAGGGGTTTTCCTCAAGGATTTTATGGACTTTTGGTGAATTATTCAGTATAGCCTTGTTTATTGCAACGTCCCATTCATAGTTCATGAAACCACCTCTGCAAGATCTTTTATATTGTTTACATATGGAGATAGATTCTGGTAGCACAGTGGGCACATAACCAGAACATTTTCATTGACAGACAGAAGTTTCTCTGCCCTCGCCCTGGATACATCCTCACTGTCCTGGGCAGAAACAAGTGAAAGAGGGCCACCACAGCAGCTTCCCATTTCCTTGCTTGTTATGAGATAGTTTTCATCTATGGCAAGGCCGGAATTATTAACCTTATTCCTTATATCGCTGTACATTCCCATGGCACGTGAATATAGGCAGGAATCATGTATAACATAGTTGCCGGTTCCCTTGAAGTTTACAAGTTCTAAATAATTCTTAATATCTATGTCAAAATCTATAAAATCCTTATACCTTTTCAGTGCGTTTGTTGTGTGGGGATCAACGGTTATGATATTTTTTATGCCCTTTGATTTGAAGAAGCTGTATAGTTTTTCTCCATATTCCTTATATTCCTTTATGAAACCTGATTCTAGGAGGAGTGCACCTGAATATGGCTCCTGATCATACAGGTACCCAAATTTTACACCTGATCCTGAAAGCATGGATGTTATACTTTTCAGTATTCTGAATGCCCTCTGCAATTCCTCATCCTTGGGTTTTATAAGGAATTTTGATGCCGTCATGAGTCTTTTGGGTATGTTAAGGCGGTATATCTTCGGGAATAATGCCTCATAACGCTTTAAAATGCCTGAAATCTGGTACATATATGATGTGTAGATTACAGTGTCTCCATTGTTTGGAATTACATTTGCCCATGATGAATATAATTTTGTGTCCAGTGGAAATGGCAAATAGCTGTCCATTAAATTCTGGAAAATCAGATCTCTCATTTTCTCGATGCGTTTTTTATTGATATCCATGAAAATAAAGGCATTGATTGCTAATAAATTTATTTGCAAACATGTTTCATTAAGTGTTATTATGTGGAAAGGCTATTGTACTGTTAACAGAAAGATATATTTCCATAAAATATTGGGTACGAGTAGAAAATTCATAACCAGCGGGGAATAAGGTAAAAAGTTAGTAATTGATTACTAAATATTCAAATAAATTTAGTAATCAATACCAAAAAATTAATAATAATTAGTAATATATAACTAAATGTGGATTTATCAACGATTTCAATGCAAAATCCCTGGTGGCGTGACAGGACAGGAATACTTAGAGATAATAAGGTAAAAAAAGCCCTTGAATTAAATCCAAGACATATTTACGAATATAAGGACGAAAATATAATACTGCTGGGGCCAAGACAGGTCGGAAAAACAACCTATATAAAATTGGTAATAATGGATCTACTTCTAAATAAAAATGTTAATCCAAGAAATATTTTATACCTGACATGCGATTTTATAGATGATAAGGAAGAAATAAAAACAGCCTTATCTTTCTTTGATGCACAATCAGATCAGAAGAGTATGAGATTTATCTTTCTGGATGAAATTAGCTTTGTTAAAGATTGGAATATATTAATACTCGGTCTTTTCAATTCAGGATATCTTAATGACAAACGAATTTACCTCACGGGTTCCTCCTCTATTTCCCTATTGAAGGAAACATTCCCAGGTAGGAATATTGCAAAGGTTATATTTTTACCCATGCAATTTAAAGAATATTTTGATTTGTTTTTTAAAAAAATAGATGTAGATACGGATATAGACATCCGTAAAGTAGGAGATTTTTATAAGTTATCCTTAAAAGTATCCCCGTATATCGAAGAGTTAAACCACGCTCTGGAACAGTACTTGATAACGGGAGGCTTTTTATGGCCATCTTATGAAGTTAGGGATTCAGACCCTCTGGATAGATTATACGAAATTTATAAAGATGCGATTATAGGGGATATTTCAAAACTTGACAAAAGGCAGTTGTATTTTAAAGAGATTGTTGAACAGATGATCTCGAGCTATACCTCACGGTTATCTGCTAATTCCATAGCTCAGAATACATCTATAGGTTCAAATAAAACTGTGGAAGCCTATATTGAAATTATGCAGGATTTGTTTATTGCCAGAATATTTTATAAAAAATTGAATGGAAAAGTCATGTACAGAAGCAATAAAAAGATATATTTTACAGATCCTTTTATTTACAGGGTATTAAAAAAATATACCAAGGGTGAATCAGAATACAGGGAAGGTGAGCAGGCAAAAGTCATAGAAGGCGTCGTCGGTAACCATCTATTCAATAAATTTCATGAAATATACTATGTGGAAACCAAAAAGGGAAAGGAGGTTGATTTCCTTTATAATGATACAGGAATTGAGGTAAAGTATGGAAATAAAAAAATGAATAATTTATATTTCCCAAAGGGATATTTGTTAACAAGGGATACTTTGCCCTACTTAGATGGTGATAGGGCAGCTATACCTCTATCTATATTCCTGTATCTTATAAGTTCAGAAAGCCATTTATAATTCTTACTTTTACATGAACTTTAGGTTATCCTGAATTTAATTCTTTATGTGATGGTTTGATGAATTTGACACGTTCGGCACGTATAAAAGATGGCTAAGGATAGGTTCGTCCTAGAAATATTTCCAATTGATAGGGGTTTTTTATTGTGTGGATTTTCCAGATCAAGACTTATAGCAAACTTCAATAGTGCCGAGTGCATGAAATGGAGTTTATATTCTACATATAGTTTACTGAATTTTATCAAGGTTTATCACTCAATTTTTCAATCCTTAATTCAGAAGTGGAGTCAACGTATAGCAACCTTTTTCCATTAATTCTTTTCTCTTCATATAACCTCAGCTTTTTTATCATAGATATAACTGCCTCACTGTTACCGTCCATATGTTCTAATGCAAACCGGTCAGCCTTTATCTGGTATGACCCATTGATTTTCAAGCCGAGCTTTTTGAGCCTTAGATCAATTAATGTGGCAACTACTGTACTGAGAAGGAGAATTACATTGTATATAATATTAATAACTGAAGTCAATGCTGTTTCAAGGGTTACAAGGTTTATTGCAAAATATACTAAGTTCGTATATACAAATGCGTTTATAGAGGATACAGCAATTGAATATATAAAAGGCAATGCATAGCTATTATTTTCTATGTGCCCAATCTCGTGAAGCAATAGTGCATCTCTCTCCTCCTCAGAAATTGTATTCCAGAATGTTCTATCAATGCAAATTTTCTTTCTTAATATTCCATTGACCCATGCCCCACCTCTCTTTCCTGATTTCTCAAACATTAGTATTTCAGGAGTATTCCCTGTGATCCCGGGATATCTATTAAAAAATGAATTCATTACAGTTTTGTCTTCAACTCCGTGATTGAACCCAGGGGAAATATTTTTGAGGTGAAGCATAGCAGAAACCGTAATTGCTAAACCTAAGGTTAACCAGACAACAATAAATGTGATAAGGTATTCCCTAATTATGGGAAAGTTCTCTATCCTAACAAACTGAATCCACGGTACCAGTAAAAAAGCTATTATTCCGAATTCGTTTAGAAATCTGTACCTGGTCATAACTGG
>JAKAAU010000028.1 GCA_021802165.1 Thermoplasmata archaeon | reverse complement strand
GCATTTTGGTAAATTTATCACCGGGTCCGAACATTGTGGATGGCCTTATTATAAGTGATGTTTTAATCATGCTTGCATTGTCCTCTGCAAGTCTCTTGTATCTGAAATAGTCGGTCTTTCCCTTATCGGCATTTATGGCAGAGAAGTAAATGAGTTTCCTGTCTCCCCTCAATTCCTGCATGGCCTGGACTATATTTTTCATGCCCTTCAGCGATAAATCCTCATGGGTCTCTTCCTTTTCCACAAGGACATCAATAGCATGAACAATAACATCATAATTTTCAATAGCATTTTTCACATCATCATATTCCCTGATATCCCCCTTGATGTATTTTATACCAAGGTTGTCCAGTTCCTCTGAATTATTCCTTGAAAAATAAGCCTTTTCTTCGGCATCCATCTGCTTCAGGATGTTGCTACCAACGAATCCTGATCCTCCCAGAACTATCAATTTCATGGTACTGTATAGACTATGTATATAAAAATCTTCTACAAAGCAGTACACTACTAAATATGACACAAAGCCATCGCTATATTTTTATTCATTAAACACTTACTATCATCATGGCAGATTTTTCCAATACAGACAGGGACGTTTTCCTCATAAAAACAGATATGATAGACAGGGGTGCCTTGATGTCCAGGTATAGCAGAACACTAAATCTCGATATAAGAGATGTTTATGAAAAAGAATTCAAAAACAATCCTGAAAAAGCTAGTAACTTCTATAAAAGAATATTTCTTGATTATGGTGATGAATCTGTGGCTGAACTTACAACGGCGCAGCTTGGCATTCAGAATATTTCAAATGTTCTTTCCAAGGTCATGGAAGAGCCCAGGATAGGATTATCATATCTGGAAAAATCTTCAAGGTATGTAAAATACAACAAGAAGGTAAATGGGGGCTATCTATTTTTAAAGGGGGCCGATGCAGGTATCCCTGGTCTCCAGGATGAATACAATGAAGTATGTACCGATCTTTTTGATTTTTATTCTTGTTCCTATCCGGAACTAATGAAGTATCTTGAAGGGGCAAATCCACCGGAAAGCTTTATGTTTGAGATAGGCGGTAGAAACTATAATTATAATAATTTAAAGTCAGTAGATGATGAAATACTTAAAAAGTCATACAGGTCATCTCTGCGTTCTGCGGTGCTTGATGAGATAAGATCACTTTTACCAGCATCAACCCTTACGAATATGGGATTATCTGGCAACGGAAGAGCATTTATTTCCCTTATTGAAAAACTTAATGCATATGATACACCCGAAAGCAGGAAATACGCTGAAATGATTTACCGGGAATTGGAGCCAGAACTTCCCGAGCTCATTGATGATGCTGTAACATCACACGGTAAGGATCAGGTTAGTTATATCAATGCCAGAGATTCTATTGGCACAAATATTGTAAATAGTGAGGTTAAGCCAGGAAGTGTTAAGCTGATAAACTACATGGAAGAGAAGCAGGCAATGGATATGGCGGTAAAAATGTTAATTTACCAGAATACTGGAGTGTATGAAAGTATTTCTCTTACTCCTGAGGAGGAGACTTCTCTTATAAAGGAACTCATTTCTATCAGGGAGAATCGGAGGCACAAGATAGGACGGGCATTCGAGTCAATTAACTATACATTTGAAGTAAATATGAATTACGGTGCATTCCGGGAATTCCAGCGGCACCGTTTTTTTTCAATTTTAAGAAAGCCCTTGACTACGGATTACGGTTATGATATACCTGAAAATTTAAGTAAAATTCCGGAACTAAGGAAGAGATTTATGGAGTTAATGGATCAGGCACGGGATATGCATAATGAACTGCAGAAAAAATATGGATTAAAGCTGGCACAGTATGTGGTCCCATACGCTTTCAGATATCCAGTGGTTTTCACCGCAAATCTAAATGAGCTTGCATATTTCATAGAACTCCGTTCAAATCCTCAGGTGCATCCGGATCTCAGGAGGGTGGCATTTGACATTTACAACGAAATAAAGGGGGTACATCCCGTACTTGCTGGTCTTATAAAATACATTGATACTGGAGATTACCGTCTTGGTCGTCTTCCTGCGGAGGTAAGAAAGGAAACAAAGAAAAAGGCCTTTTCAGATAGGTCAAATTAAAATTATTTTAATCATTTAATTTTAATATTCTAATTTTAGAAAAATTTATATTGAAGAACATATTTATGAATCGATTGTTATGATGTCAGGTCAAACCCCAATATTAATATTAAAGGAAGGTACAGAAAGGCAGCAGGGAAAGAATGCCCAGAAGAACAACATTGAAGCCGCCAAGGCTATTGCAGATGCTGTAAGGACAACCCTGGGTCCAAAGGGCATGGATAAGATGATGGTTGATTCTATCGGTGATATAATTATATCCAATGACGGTGCAACCATTCTTAAGGAAATGGATGTAGATCATCCCACTGCAAAAATGATTGTTGAAGCATCCAAATCACAGGATACTGCTGTAGGTGACGGTACAACAACAGTTGTGGTTCTCGCAGGAGAGCTGCTTAAGCAGGCTGAGGCGTTGCTTGATCAGGGAGTTCATTCCACTATTATAGCAGATGGGTACCACCTCGGAGCAGAGGAATCAAGAAGACAGCTTATAGCAATGTCTGTAAATGCCAATAATGATGAAATATTGAAAAAGATTGCAATTACTGCACTTTCTGGAAAAAACACCGGTGTCAGCGCCGAATTTCTTGCTGACCTTGTAGTTAATGCTATAAACGCAGTCTCAGAGACAGATGGCAAAAAAATTGTTGTTGACACTGCAAATATAAAGGTTGATAAAAAGAGCGGTGGAAGTGCAGCTGATACAAAATTCATAAGCGGGCTTATAATAGATAAGGAAAAAGTCCATTCAAAGATGCCTTCTGTTGTAAAGAATGCAAAGATAGCATTAATAAATTCTGCACTGGAAATCAAGAAAACAGAAATAGATGCAAAGGTCCAGATAACGGATCCCTCAAAGATACAGGATTTCCTTGACCAGGAAAGTGACACCCTCAAGGAAATGGCTGAAAAAATACACAAATCAGGAGCAAACGTTGTTCTGTGCCAGAAGGGTATAGATGACACAGTTCAGTATTACCTTGCAAAATACGGAATATATGCTGTAAGGAGAGTTAAACAGAGTGATATGGAAAAGCTGGCAAAAGCAACAGGCGCAAAGATGGTAACAGACCTGGATGATATCTCCAATGAGACAATGGGAAAGGCTGAAACTGTAGAAGAGAGAAAAATCGGCGATGACAGGATGACCTTTGTCACTGGATGCGAAAATCCCAAGGCTGTAGATATACTTATCAGAGGAGGAACAGAGCACGTTGTTGATGAAATAGAGAGAGCACTAAACGATGCAATCAGGGTTGTTGCAATAACCAAGGAAGATGGAAGATACCTTCCAGGCGGGGGCGCAACCGAGGCTGAACTTGCAATGAAACTGAGATCATATTCCAACAGTGTTGGTGGCAGGGAACAGCTATCCATAGAAGCATTTGCCAAGGCACTTGAAATCATACCCAGAACTCTTGCAGAAAATGCTGGTATGGACCCTATCAACACACTTATATCACTGAAATCAGAGCACGAGAAGGGAAACAAAAACTTCGGTGTGGATATGGATGCAAATAAAATCAGCGATATGCTCAAAGCAGGTGTCTTTGATACATTCCGTGTTAAAACCCATGCCATTGAAAGCGCTGTGGAAGTTGCTACAATGATACTCAGAATAGACGATGTCATTGCAAGCAAGAAATCATCTGCACCAGCAGGGGGAGCCGGCGGCATGCCAGGAGGCATGGGTGGCGGCATGCCCGGTGGAATGGGCGGATACTGATTTTTTTATTTCTCTATTTTTTATAAAGTATAAATATTATTTAACAATGTTTTAACGGTGACATATAATGATGCAGTTTAATGTTAGTTCTACCGAAAGGGATTATGAGACTGATTACGATGTAATTATAATAGGGGCAGGTGCCGCCGGCTATTCTGCCGGGGTATATATTAAAAGATCCGGAATGAGCGTTGCCATTCTTGAACGTGAAGCGGTCCCTGGTGGAAATACAGCGGTATCCCCGCTTGTTGAGAACTATCTTGGATACAAGGCAATAAACGGTGCCGATCTGGCCGAGGATTTCAGGAAACACTATGCGCAGTATGGAAAAATAATTACGGAAATAGATGTTCGTGATATAAAAAAGGATGGAGATAAATTCAGGATTATAACAAACCGCTCCGACTTCACTGCAAGGGCTGTTATAGTTACAACCGGGACAACCCACAGGAAAATGAACGTAAAGGGTGAAGATGAATACTATGGTAAAGGCATATCATACTGTTCAACATGCGATGGATATTTATTCAAGGATAAGGATGTTGCTGTAATAGGTGGAGGCAATTCAGGTGCCATATCTGCCCTTTACCTTGACGGCATAGCCAAAAGTGTTGCTATTATAGCCCACTCTAAAATTAAAAAATGTGAGGATGCCTATGTAAAATCCATTGACGAGAAAAAGATCCCGTTCATACTTAACGCTGAAACCGAGGAGTTTGTTGGAGATGGAAAGAAACTCACTGGATTAAAGTACAAGGATCTAACAACAGGTGAGGAGAAAACCATTAAACTGGATGGAATTTTTGTTTATATCGGTGTTATACCCCAGACATCTTTCCTTAAGAACATAGGTGTGAAACTGGACAACCACGGATTCATAATTGGTGATGAAAAGGGAAGGACAAATATACCGGGAATATATGCAGCGGGTGATGTATTATCAGGCAGCGAAGAGCAGATAGCCACTGCAGTAGGTGACGGGAGCAAAGCTGCAATAACTCTTTATACTGATATAATAAATAAAAAGTTTTAAATTTATTCTTTTTCTATCGAACCTATGAAGAGAGACATACTTTCCGTTGCAGATATGCAGAATGATCTGGAAGATATAATTGATTTGTCAATTAAATTGAAGAAAGATAGAACCATTAAATTTTCAGAAAAGAAGATACTTGGGATGATTTTTGAAAAACCCAGCACAAGAACCAGGATATCCCTTGAGGCTGCAATGGAGCAGCTGAACGGGCATGCCATTTATCTCAGTCCCAAGGATATGCATCTGGGTGACGGAGAGACTATCGCCGATACGGCAAGGGTAATGTCCAGATTTCTTGATGTAATTTCTTACCGTGCATTCGATTACAGGAATGTAAGGGAACTGGCAAAATATTCTACTGTACCGGTACTTAACGCTCTTGACAACAAGGAGCATCCCATGCAGATTGTGGCAGATTTTATGACCATAATGGAGAAGAAGCACAGGCTTGAAAATCTTAAAATGGCATACATAGGTGATGGAAACAATATGGCAAATTCACTTCTACTGGGGGCAGCCATCACAGGAATGGATATATCAGTTGCATGTCCGGAAAACCACGATCCCGATCCGGACATACTTTACAGAGCGAAGGACATAGCCCTAAAAACCGGAAGCAGGATAGAAATAGTAAGGGACCCCAGAACCGCAGTCGATTCGTCAGATATAGTATATACTGATGTATGGGTTTCCATGGGTGAAGAAAGCGAGAAGGAGAAAAAGGAAAAGGCATTCAAGAATTTCCAGGTTAATGAAAATCTGGTAGATTTCGCAGATAAAAACTATATATTTATGCACTGTTTACCTGCCAGGAGGGGTCTTGAGGTTACCGATGAGGTGATAGAGGGAATACACAGTGTCGTATTTGACGAGGCTGAAAACAGACTTTACAGTGAAAAAGGAGTAATATATACCGTAGTGTCATAATATTTTACAAATTGCCTGTGTACACATGCTATAATTTTTATAAAATTGAATTTATTTGTTTTTACATTGCATTTAAATAATTGACAAAGCGCCCGCGCCGGAAGGTTTTACAAGTGTTTAAATCCCGTAATCATTATATTCGTTAGGGGGGATAATTGATTATGGATGCTAATATATCGCAGGAATACCGTGCACTGGAGAAAGAGGACATACCCGATAAGGATAAAAAGATTATACTGGATTTTGTAAACGACCTGGCACTGGAAGGCATATCAGAAATTCGAAGGAAGAATTACATCCAGAGGTTAAGGGTAGCCGCCAGGTGGATCCCCGATAATTTTGCAACCCCGGGAAGGAACGATTTAAGAAAAATACGTGAGCATCTGGAAAAGGGGTATATGGAAAACGGAAAGGCCATGCAGTACTCTGAATGGACAAAGACAACATACCTGAAGATGTTAAAGAAATTTTACAGGTACATACTTCCACGGGCCCAGTTCGATGAACTTTTCAGGAATGTAAAGATAAATTCAAATCCAGGATCCAAGATTAAACCGGATCAGATGATACAGGCCTGGGAGATCCAGAAGATGGCTGAGAGTGCAACAAATGCCAGGGACAGGGCATTGCTTTACACCCTTTATGATTCAGGATGCAGGATTGGTGAGATTTTAACAATGAAAATAAAAGATCTTGAATTTGACAGCTATGGCTGCCTTATCAAGGTCACAGGAAAAACGGGATACAGGAATGTAAGGATAGTGGGGAATTCTATACCATATCTCAGGGCATGGCTTGATGCACATCCATTCAGGAATGACAGGAACGCCTGGCTGTTCTGCAACCTTGAGACCCATATCAGGGGAAGGATGATGGAATACCAGAATGTCTATGCGACCATAAGGCACGCCTTAAGAAACGCAGGCCTGGACCCAGGGCGCAGAATATACCCGCATCTGTTCAGGCATACCAGGGCAACAATACTGGCCACAAAATTAAACGAAGTGCCACTGGAAAATCAGATGGGATGGATCCACGGGTCCAGGATGACTTCTGTCTATGTCCACGTTTCCGGAAGGGACCAGGACAATGCAATACTAAAGGCATACGGCCTTAAAGTGGAAGAGGACAGGGATATTGAAGATAGACCGATAACGTGCCCCAGGTGCTATGAAGTCAATGACTCCAATGCAAAGTATTGCAGAAGGTGCTGGCTGCCATTCGATGAGAAATTAGCCTTAGAGTATGAGAACAGGGAGAAGGAGATCCAGGCTACAATAGAGAAATCCGAGACAATACCGGGAATAGCAAAGAAGATGATCGAGGCTGCACCGGAATCTTTTAAATCCAAATTAATGGAAAATGTCCTGGAAGAAATATTAAAGGATCCTGAGCTGTTGAAGAAGTTCAGGAATGAAATGGGAGAGAAATAATATGGCGTTTTAAAGCTGGAAATTCCTACTAATTTCAAACAGGGTTATCATATAATTTAAAGAATAACCCATAAACACTAAAGACACTATCAAAAATATAACGGAGTAAGAATTACCTATAACCGCTAAAATAATAGTCAGTCCAAATAAGAGCAGGTTAATAAGGGAATAGATACGGTATAATCGAGTGAATATGCCTTTATTCATTGATGCTAATATAGCCGGTGAAAGAAAAAATATAATCAATATTACTGCAGACAATTCTGCTATTGCAGAGTACTGAATCATTTTATATCTAATAACTCATACAATGCCTTTTTAACTCGTTTATCTGTTATCTTTGCATCGATTTTATCCTTGTCTGCCTTAGTTAAATGGAATTCCTTTATCAGGCTTTCTGCTATTGAATATGAAGGAATTAAAGACTCTTTTACTTCAACTGAGACCATGAATAAATATTCATAATTTGTATATAAATCTTCGCTGGTTATGTAATGAATTTCTGGATATCAAATAAGAAATGCTTTGCTATTATTCTATTCCCAGGGCATTGTAAATTATCTGCCTTATTTTATCATCCATGTCCAGTTCTTTGATTTTTTCTTTATCGTTAGAGGTTAAGTTGAAACGCTTTATAATTGCATAGGCAAGAGCATAATCAGGATTTAGGTAGCCTTTATGTTTGATGGAATTTAAAGATATCATAAAAATATATTTATAATTTGTATATAAATAGTCGCTGCTTATGTTCTGAATTCCGAGAAGTTGAAAAAATTTACCTTCCTTGCATATATCTTAGATCGATCGAGGGGGGAGGTGCAAATAAACTTACGATGCACTGGCAATCCAGTATTTTGCTGGATTATCAAGGAATCGCTGATAATAATATTCTTATACTGAAAGATTGTGGCATGATCCTGGGCCTTGACTGCATCAAGTAAAGAAAGCACTTCTATATTGGATTTATTTAGTTAATGCCGTATTTTCCTATATTTCTAGATATTTGTAGTATTCCTGGCAAGTACCAGGTACCGGATGCCAGAAGCCGGAAATCATGTTTTCCTCTATCGATAGAGGGGGGAGGGGGGAGGTAGCCCTCAATACAGTGGATGATATCATAATAATGCCCTAAATCACAGAGGTGCCAGCTATATTTATAATCAATTATGCGGCATATACTACATAAAAACAGGTCGAATATACAAAGTCAAATATCCATTAAACGTTATATAGCTCTGCCTCTCTATAAGAAGTTATGAGAATAGATATGGATATTCCGGAAGGATTGATGGATAAAATAGATAAAACCAGGAAAGGATATTACAACACAAGAGAGGATTATATCCGGCAAAAAATCAGGGATGGCTTAAAAGCAGATGAGGAGCTAAACGCCTATAGGGAAAAGTATAGGCATATTCCCTATAATGAAGATAAGGCCAGGGAAAAGATAACCATAGATCCGGGAGATATGAAGACCACTGTAACAATACCGGCAGGATTGAGGACATACCTGGAGAAGTACAAGAAGGATAATGAGACCTATGGTGAAGAACTGGTGAGGCTTTTAAATGAAGACTAATTTAATTTTCGGGATTGTGTTTTTAGTTCCAGGGTTATACTTTTTCTTGGTGGATAAGGCATATAACTTCCTGGGCCTTGTGCTTGTGATCCTGGGTATAGTAGAAATGATCCTGGCACTGGACAGGAAGATAGAACGGAGGGCGAGAAAGTGAAGGATGAGAATGTACAGGGGAAAAAGAAGATCCGTAAAATAGACAAGATTACAATCATTATTGAAAGCCCTAAGAAGATTAAGAGAAATAAGAAATAATTTTGAAATTTTGAAATGGGTATGGCACAAGAGAGAGAGGTAATAGGGGATCGGCTTTTTTGGAAAGGCTCCATCTAACTTATCAGTTAGAATATGTCAATGGTCAGTCATGGAACAGGGCAAAAGAGTGCCAGGAGATAAGATCTGATATCAGATTAATATCAGATATATGGAAACATTGAAAAATCAACGATGAAATCATGAAAATCTGATATAGTGATGATGATTTTCTATTATTATATAAATAAAAATAAAACATGGTCCAGGATTGTGGCCTTAACTTCCAGGATCGGATATATGTTTTAGATATCCGGAGTTGGCTACATAAGAAAATAAATGGTTATGAACCAAATATGGATAAATTTATGTTGAAGAATTTTCGTACATATTATATAATTATGAGAGAACCGGAAAATAGATAAAATTTTAAAATTGGTACATGAACCTTTACCTTTTACAAAGGGACCACCCAGTGACCAGATAGAAAATGAGTAAAATACATGATAGACAGACAAAGTGGTTACGGTCACTCATGTTTCATGTGTAATATTAATTAAGAATTAAGAACTAGGTGTTACATTTTGATAAATTTCTTAAATCTCATATAGATATAGTATTTTACTATATTGGCATTAAAATTTTATGTGTTCCACCTGAAAATTAGTATTTTTCTATGCATGTATTCAATTGTAAAAAACTATGAAACAATTAAAAACATAGTTTTTTTAAAGGTTAATCATTCAAATTTTAAGTGTTCCATCTTAACCTCGATTTCCTTATATATAATTATAAAGGCAATGTAAAACTATTTTCCCCAATGCTCATAAAAATTTGAGAAACATATAACTATAAGAGTATAAAAAATATTAATACAGAAATCATATGGATGAATATGATAGATAGCATTAAAGTTCGTTCTCCATATACAAGAAATATAAAAAGGTACTTAAACAAAGATTTTGGATCTGATGATGTTTATATGAACAATATAAAACTAGATGAATATATTAAATTTGGAAAATATGATAAACATGACGTTTTTGCCCTTATTAGAAATAGTGAAATAAGTGCCATTATGGCAGTTAAAATATCTACATTTAATGAAGTGGTAAACTCATGCAGTGTTGTAATTAATACATATTGCAGGAGGTATGAAAATGAAAAATGTTTATTTATAGAATATTTTAATAGAAATTCGAAAATTAGTCAAAACAAAAATAAGGGCGATGGAGTAATAATGATGGATATGTTAAAAAATCAGTGCAGAAAAATGAATATTAACATAATTTGTTTAGAAGCTGATGGAGTAAATCCAGACAAATTGGCACAAAATTATTACATGAAGATAGGCTTTATTCCATGTTCTGAGAAATATAATGTAAATGATTGGACAGGAGAGCTTATTTTTATGGTATGTGACCTTAGGGAGCTATAAATCATGATTATTATTAAAAATTTAGTTTAAACCTTGTTTTTTATTTCATTATTATTTATTTCCTTTACCGAACGATGAAATAAAGATGGGTCAACTGCTGTTGGATTTATATTTTCCTCAAGCTCGGAATATTTTTTTGCCTTATTGATAAATTTATGGAAATCTGAAGAGTCCCTTAGAAAATTTTCTATGGCCCTGGATACACTAATATTTTTTTCTTCTGCAGATATTAATATAGCGCTGTGCAGCTCAGGGGTTATGCTTATTGTAATTCTATCATTCATTTTTCATCAGTATGATTATAGTAATACTCATATTAAATCTTTTTGATAGATTTTCTTATGTATATATTTTAAAAAATTTATAATTTTAACAATTTGCGTTGTTTTTATAAAATAAAAGCAACATTTATTGCTTTACAAAAGGAACGGAATTGTTAAGGTATATCCATAACAGGCACAGGACATAGTCACGGTCAGCTATGTTTTTCATGTATAATATTAGTTAATTAGGAATAAAAGGTGGGATAACCATGGAAGGCGCCAGA
>JAKAAU010000027.1 GCA_021802165.1 Thermoplasmata archaeon | reverse complement strand
CCTGATATATTTTCCCAGCTGGAATTTGTCCTTATTTACTGTTTTTCTCAGTGGCATTACAATAAGCATGATGGCTGCCATGGCTATAATCAGGAGATAAATATGCGGTATTCCTACCTTAATAACTACAAGAGGGATCACTATTGCCGCCAGTGCGGCACCCATTGGAACACCTGCCTGTTTTATCCCCATTCTGGTAATATGGTCGGGGTAATATTCTTTCATTACCTGGCTATTGGTTGCCGGAGTGAGTATGCCATAGCCGAAGCCTATGAAATAAAACCCGGCCAGGAGCACTGCATAATCCCTGTAGCTGAAAAGAATGGTTGATCCCAGGGCCATTATGCCAAATGATAATTTCATGGCGTTATGATAGCCCATCCTGTCCACCAGAAATCCTGTAAATACTGAGACACTGGAGGAACCTATAAAAAGTATGCTGGTTATAAGGCCGACCTGTGTTGCCGTTAGAATATAATAATTCTTGATAAACGGTGCAAGTGGGGCATATGAGGAATCTATGAAATTACCCAGGGCTATAATAAACATGCTCTGGAACACTGCAGGCAGATGCCTGTTTGTAGTTTTCACCATAGTTCCTCCCATTTTAGGCTTATACGTTTTAAATATTAAATATATTTTTAAATGCAGTATTTAGCTCTCAAGCGGGATGCCCCGATCTTTAGAGGAATGAGGAAGTCACTTAAGAATATTTATCATTTTATTTATTGCATAAAATATCCAGGGCAAACATATAGTATATAAAAGCCAGGTATGGAGACCTGTAAGGGTTAAAATACTCATGAACACTGAAATCCTCAGGATTTCCCATGGACATATAGTATATTAAATCAGATGTTTGTAGGTATCTCCATATTTTCGTTTTATCAGTATTTTTACATGACTTTAATCTATTGAAAGCATCTTTCTGCATTGAGTTTCCCAGCCATGCAGATAAGTCCCTCCCGGTATCCGCCCAGGAGATTGTTTTTTCAATGCTTATATTCCCCATAGGCCGGTGATATTTTGAAATATCCCTGATATTCATGGTTTTCAGCCCGTATTCCCTCATATATCCAGGAAGATATTTAACAAATTCAAATATTCCGCTTTCCTTTTTCTGATGCTCGCCAAAGGTTTCATAGTCCATGAAAAGATTCATAATTTCTCCCGGGCTTTCAGCAACCCATTTTATGAATTTATCGGCCGTAAGCGGGTATCCGGGCCACCTGTCATTGGAAAATCTAAAGGATATATTATCACTCATTGGATAATTCCTTAAATATAGATTTATTCCGGAAGGGGTAAGATATCTGTAATCTGGGTTGTGGTATTTTATAATATCGTCAGTTCCCTCGGTAATAATGCTCTTGAACCCCATATTTCTGGCGATCTCGGCTATTCTATTATTATATATGAGCTCGGTATTCCTGAAGGACTCAGGGATATAGTTAAACGTGTCCCTTATAAGCTTCATCTGGTCATTTACCTGTAATGCAAATTCATCCTCGTCCCATATTGATGAAAGTGAGTGAAAGTATGTTTCCCCCATTAATTCACACAGCCCAGACTTCACATAATCCTCAATAACATCTATTGTTTTCGGGCTATATTTCAGGGCCTGTTCTATGAATGTGCCTGATAGGGAAAAGGTTGAATGTATGCCGCTTTCCATGAAAGTTCTTGTAGCCGGTATATATGTATTTTCAGATATCCGCCTGAATAATTCCATGTTCTGTTCTTCCCAGAAAACATCCTCTGGCTGTATTTTATCCTGCATTCTCAATGGACGGAGCCTGAATGGCTGGTGCAATTCAAAATAAAAAATTATATCTTCCATACTGATCTGTAAACCTCCAGCGTTTTCATGGCGGATTTTTCCCATGTAAATGACATGCCCTCATATTTACCGTAAAGTGAAAGTGTTTCCATAAGACTTCTATGATTCAGTACAGAAACCACGTATGATGACATCACATCGGTGTCCCAGAAATCCACTTTCAATGCATTGTTCAGGGCTTCCCCGACGCCCGTTGTTCTGCTCATGACTACAGGCGTACCGGATACCATAGATTCCAGGACAGTTATTCCGAAAGGTTCTGAAACAGAGGGTATAACGAATACCGATGATTGTTTATAGTACTCAATAGCCTTCTGGAAATCCACAAATCCAGGAAAATAAAATTTATCCTGAATGCCATGGTTATATGCATATGCCTTCATCTCGTCCAGCATGTCCCCTGTTCCGGCCATTATAAACCTTATGTTGTTTTCATATTCAAGTGCCTTTTTACCCATCTCCATAAAAAATTTTGGGCCTTTCTGGCTTGTTATTCTGCCGAAATACAGTACCTGCCGTTCCCTTCTGAATTTGATCCCAGATGTGTATGCAGATGCCTTTACTCCATTGTATACTGTTGTTATCTTATCAGGATTTATGTGGTAATTATGCGCTACAATATCCCTTGTAAGATTCGATACTGTAATTACTGCATCAGCCTCACTGGCGCCTTCTGCCTCAACCTTCATTATTGATTCCTGTGGATTGAAATATGCAGACCTATCAAACTCCGTGCTGTGGAACGTTACTACCAGTGGAATCCTGTACCTTTTTTTAATTTCAATTCCTGCCCTGAACGTTATCCAGTCGTGGCAGTGTATCAGTGCAACGCCTTCGGGCCTGAAATTTTCTACGACGCGATCATTATAGTCGTTGACCGCTTCAATAAAATTGGTTACATGGGAATAAACGCTGCCGACTATCCCGGATTTAATTTTAACTGTCCTCACATTGAATGGGTACTGTGGAAAGGAATACCCCATATCAGGAAGATATATATCAACCGGAATAATTTTTCCAACTATGGAAAACACATTGTATGTATGTATTCCAAGTCCCCCGGAGAATGCAGGTGGGAGCTCCCATCCTATCACTGCAACTTTCAACTCGTATCATCCCCAGCAGTGTTTGAATGCCCTGCAATTTTTAAATCCTCGTAATAAGACCTGATCAATTCACCATAACTCCATGCCTGCATCATGCATCCCCTGGGCATTCCCGGGTTTAACCCATCGAAAATTTCCGGTATGTTCTTCATGGAGAATAGGTGAGAAAAATATCGTAAAAGGTCACCGGGAGCATGGCCGTTCTTCACCATGGCAGATATATAGGGACCGGCAAGCCAGGGCCATACAGTGCCGTTATGGTACGCACTATCACGGTCATACTGGTCTCCGGAATAGGTCCCTTTAAATTTAGGGTCCTCCGGGGAAAGCGTCCTGATTCCATATGGAGTTGCAAGATCCTGCCTTGCTTTTTCAAGTAAATCAGGCCTATCCATCAATTGATATGGCAATGAATATGCAAACAGAAAGTTTGGGCGGAATGATAAATCAACAGGGTCGATTACATCCGCAATTTGCCCGTTTACAGTGAATCTTTCAGTGAATTCCCTTCTGAACGAGGCTAAAACGTCTTCAACATACTCCTCGACCCTGCTGCCTGTAATTCTGGAAAAATATGAATATGATTTCAACGCATTGTACCACAGTGCATTTATTTCCACCGGCTTTCCCAGTCTCGGTGTGAATGAAATATCGCCGGTTTTTCCATCCATCCATGTCATCTGTGCCGATTTGATATGGATAAATTTTCCATCAAGGTAGAAATCATCATTGCCGTTAAAGTATGCATTCACAATGCTTTTTACCCTGCTGTACATCAGTGAAATAAAGTTTTTATCACGTGAATAGTGGTAATATTTATGCAGGGCATATATGAACCACAGGGAGGCATCGGCAGATCTGTAAAATTCACGGGAATAGGCATTGTTAGGTATAATTCCGTTAACCATCCTGCCAGAATAATTGGTGAATATACGTTTCGCAAATGTATAATTTCCCGGTATGATTACAAGTCCGGGCATTGAGATGAATGTGTCCCGTGTCCAGGGTCCAAACCAGTGGAAACCTGCAATTAAATCATCCTTCAGTTTAAACTTTGCGGAAGAAAATCTGAGGGCGTTAATATCCGGATTTTTCTCTGTGCTTGATCCCAGTTTAGTGATAATATCCCTGATTTCATCAAAATTATTGGTTTGTGCATCTTCCATGGTGATTTTTATATCAAGAGGATTTGTAACCGGATTTATTATAATTTTTCCGGGATTGTATAGGTCCTCCATGCTGTTTGTCCCCCTTTCCTCCTCTACAGGATATATAAAATTATAATACCAGTATCCTTCATTTAGAAAAGACCCGGCCTTTGAAATATGCAGGGTGAAGTTGGAATCGCTGAAATTATAGAAATTCCCTGACTCCGAGAATGAGAATTGCCTTTCACCTGACCTTATAACTTTATGGAAATTTCTGAATGCAAGTAATGGGTACAGTGTAATTTTTTCCGGGATTTTTTCAAAAAACTCATACCTTATTACAACCGTATCTGACCCGGGGTCCATCACAATGGATTTTTTTATGCGGTTTCCATCCACAGTATAATTTATTACAGGAAATGGGAATATGGAAAAATCTTCAATATATTTGCATCCCGTGGGATACACAGTACCTGGATAATAATTTGTATCAAGGCTGTACTGCTTGCCTGAAAACTCCAGTTCTTCAAAGAGCTTCGAGAGTATAACATACCGCTGATAGTCAGCCGGATCTGATACAACTAATATCCCGTGATAGGTCCTTGTGCCAGCAAATGATATGGTGGAAGAGGAGTAAGAACCCCGGGAATTGGCGATTAGCCATTCCTGGTTACAATCCATGAAATCATAACCTTATTTTACTAATAAACATTGCGAGATTTAACAGTCTAAAAATCAGAAATCACAAAAAGCAGGTATAAAATATCAATTAGGAAAGGTTTTAAACCACATACATTATAAGGTAGCATGGTTAGATACCTTCCACTGGGAAACGGTAGAATGCTATTAACATTTGATGAGGATTACCGTATAACGGACTTTTATTATTCAAAATATGCATCTGAAAATCATTCTGGTGGCCATCCTTTTATGTACGGCCTTTCTATAGATGGAAATTTTTTGTGGCTTGATAGGAATGGTTTGAAATTTATGGATTATTATGACCATACAATGGTGGGCACTGTTTTTTATCCCATGGCCGGGATAGATTTTGAAAGCCTTGATATGGTGGATATGTACACCAATATTTATCTACGGCACATAAATATTACAAACGCTTCTAACACAAGAAAGAATGTTAAATTCTTTTTCCATCAGAATTTTTACATTTATGGAAACGATATAGGGGACACTGCCGCATTTTATCCTGATCTTGGCGGTGTTGTGCATTACAAGGAGAACAGGTATTTTCTTGCATCAACACTTGATGATAATAATAAGACCCTCGACCAGTATGCCACCGGCATAAAGGACACAGGAACGCTCAAGGGGACCTGGAAAGACGCGGAAGATAATGAGCTTTCAATGAACCCTGTATCAATAGGTTCCGTGGACTCAGTTTTGAGGCACTCAATAGATATCGACCCAGGAAAGAAATTCTCTGTTTATTATTATATTATAGCCGGGGAGGGCTATAAAGAAATACAGAAGATAAAGAGCAATATAAATTTGGATTATCTGAGAAAACTGGAGCGGAGAACAACCAACTACTGGGAGCTATGGTCATCAAAGATTTCCCCGAATCTTGACCCGGATACAAACGCACTCTTCAGGCGGTCGCTTTTCATTATAAAGAGCCATTCAAACGTACTTGGGTCAATAGCAGCCTCCTCTGACAGTGATATACTGAAAATGAGCCATGATGGTTATTATTACATGTGGCCCAGGGACGCAGCAGTGGCCGCATATGCACTTAGTATTGCAGGCCATTCCCAGACAGCCAGGCAATTTTTTGGACTCTCCACATCCCTGATTACCGAACAGGGCTTTATGCAACATAAATATAATATGGATGGCCATCTGGCAAGCAGCTGGCTTCCGCACATTATCAATGGCAGGGAGATATACCCCATTCAGGAGGATGAAACCGCCCTCCTTGTATGGGTACTCTGGGAATATTTCCGGAGATACAATGACATCGGCTTCACGGCACCTTTCTATGAGGGCCTTGTTATAAAGGCAGCCGAATTCATGACGTCTTTTGTAAACGAGGACGGGCTTCCAAGGGAGTCATTTGACCTGTGGGAGGAAAGATACGGAATACATGCATACACCGTGTCAACAACCTTTGCGGCTCTCAAAGCGGCCTCTAATTTCGCCAGTGTTTTCGGGGATCAGGACCTATCAAAAAAATATTCTGCTGCAGCAACAAGGATGTATGAGGCATTCGAGGAAAAGTTTTATTCAGAAGAATACGGAAGATATGCAAGGGCAATAATTGGTGGAAAACCTGATTTTACCGTGGATAGTGCCCTGTCATCCATAGTTATCTTCGGAATGAAAGAGCCACAGGATTCGAGGGTTGTTAGCACAATGGAGGCTATCATGGAAAAACTCTGGGTTAACGGGGTCGGTGGAATAGCAAGATATGAGAATGACAACTATATGCGAATTAAGGAGGACAGCAATGTGCCTGGAAACCCGTGGATCATCACAACACTATGGATGGCAAGGTATTTCATGAAAACCGGCGATCTGGAGAGAGGATGGTCGCTGATAGAATGGGTAAAATCACACAGGCAGAAATCAGGGATTTTCTCAGAGCAGATAAATCCATATACAGGCCAGCCACACTCAGTTTCGCCCCTGGTGTGGAGCCATGCAGAGATGGTTATAACCTTGATGGAATACTCTTCATACTCGCATAATCAGAAGGCATAAATGAATATGATGAAGCCCATGACATTTAATAGAAAATAATATTGAACTAAAATGATATAACAGGCTTTACTGCATGTATGTACCGGCAGTATATGAGGCAATGCCAGTGGTATGCTTACATAGAAAACAAGAAAGCCGTTGCATTAGCCTTAAAAGGAACTTATTTTTTAAATATTGAGTTGAAATTACATATCATGGTTTTGAACATAATTCCCGATGAGGTTTCAGATATGGTTGCCAGGGATGAATGTGTCATCATTGATGTCAGGGAACCGTTCGAATACGAAGCAGGGCACATCGAAGGATCCATTCTTGCCCCTATGTACGATATTTTTAATGATATTTCCATTGTAAAAAAATATGAGGGCAAAAAAATAGTTCTTGTATGCAGTTCAGGCCATAGAAGCTACTATACTGGAAAATTCCTGGAGGAGAATGGAATAGAAAATGTTTATAATTTATACAATGGATTATATGGATGGGAAATAGAGGAAAAACCACTTGTTTAACAGGGTTATACCATCTTTCAGCAATGCTGATGGGACTACACCAGCTTTTTGCTGGATGGTAAACCATGTTTTTTATTACTGGGCTATGATAATATATAATACATGCATTAACTATAAATTTTTGCTTTTATTTGCATAGTTTCAGTGCCACGGTATGCTTTAAAAGTAAAGCTGGAGACATCATGCCGTAGCTGTAGAAGAAATTCACTGTTCGCCTTCAATGTTTATAGAAGTGTCCCTGCCCTTTCTGTTGCTGTAGGATATAATAATGAAAACCAGAACTATGACAATAGCCATATAAAGGAATTCAAATCTATCCGGTATAAAATAGCGAAGCGAAACAAAGAAAATAAATCCAATTATAACCCCGGGGACTATAGAGAAGGAACCGGCTGTATTGTCATTGCTTTTGCTATCCTTTACATAAAGCCAGAAAATAGATCCTATCACAGAAATGGCAAACCCTGCGGAGAGTTGCAGTGATAGTGGAAGGCTCAGCCTGTAAAGCGGAAGGTAAGTCTGGTAGCCATGAGCCAGAAGTGAAATAACAGACCGGTATTCCAGTACCCACATATAATTATAGCTGGAGAGGTAAGAAACCGTATTTATTCCAATATCTCCGGCCCTCATATACGCCAGGGTTGCCATCTGCATCAGCAGCATTCCCGTGGCAGTAAAATAGTAGGAAAGCAAATGCCAGAACGTTGTAGAAAATATACCCTGTATTACAAAAAAAGCTATTATAAGGGTGATAACAGTAAGAATCAGTTTATACGATACTGGCATATTAGGAAAGTAGAAAAAATATTTTGAAACAGTGGTAGTATATGCATAAAGTGTTTTAAGGTAAAGGAGGAGAACTGCCAGTACCAGCAATAAGAAAACCACAATGCCATATATTTTTATAAATTTTATCAGTATAAATGCAGCAGTAAAAATCAGAACAAAATACACAATTGTCTGGCTGTAGATTAAATTCCTCATTGCAAATATCATAATAAAATCAGGAACGAATATTATTGCTGCTGCCACTGTAACTGATAATCTGTCCATTTCACGATGCCCCCTTATTCATGCTCCTCCCGTAGTTGTACTCAAAGAGTATCCTCTGCATCATATTGCTCCTGTTCACATATGCACACCGTACGCCCCTGTTTCTTATCCTGCTGGCCGTTCTGGCCAGGCTATTGACCTCCCTGAACCTTGCATCGTGTATCAAAAGTGCATCAAATTCTCCCTCAGGCTTATAGTCATAATATGATTCGTGGTTTACAATAAAAATCGTAAGGTTTCTCTGGTAACCAATACTTTCAGCTGCACTGGATGAGGCTGTTATCAGAAATAACAGGGCATTTTTCTTCTGCTTTTTTTCCAGATATTTAATTGCACTAAGAGGATTGAAATTTCCTGATGGTATCAGGTCAGAGACCTCCCTTTCAAGGCTTTCTATGCTTTTGCCCCCCTTATCAGGAGGTATGTAAACCTTTATCGCATCTGAATATAGGAGGAAACCAACATTATCCCTGTTTTTAACCATGAAGTATGAGGAATTGATTATGTCCAGCACTGCCCTGTCGTATATTCGGTCGCTGGATCCATAATTCATGGATGTACTGTAATCCACAATAAAAATTATGGTAATTTCCCGCTCCTCCTCCATCTGTTTCACAAGTAGATTGTTGTTTGCCTCATCGTATCTAGACCACACTATGAATCTCGGGTCATCGTCGAATGTATATGGCCTCACGCCGTAGAGATTATATCCCTGACCCACTTTGTGTGAATAATGATTTCCGAATGTGTATAAAAAACTGCTGAGCATTTCGCTCCTGCTGGATTTTATATCTGACATGGATGGCGAAATATGGATCTCAGACCTGCTGAGGAAGGTTTTCTGAATAGAGGCAATATGGAATAGGTCGGATACTGTTATCCTTATATTTCCGAACTGGTATTTCCCTATATACCGGGGAACTATCCAGTATTCTATATCGTGATAACCATTTGCAGGAATCCTTATATTGCCACCTGTATTGCCGGAAATTTCCAGTATATCTATGCCCTCATCAAAGAAATGGACTGTTACAGGGTATTTATTTCCATTTACAAAATGGAGGGTTATTTTGAATTTTCTGTTTTTTCTGAATTTTACAGTATCTGACTCCCGTTTGACAGATATTCTGGAAACAACCCCTGATCCATATATGTTGAAATAAATAACCTCAAAGGCAACAGTAAAAAAAAGCAAAACAGCCAGTATAATATAATATTTATAGCCAAGCAGCAGTGATTCTATGATCCCGTATGTTAAAAGTGCCAGTATTGCATAGCCAGGCTTTTTTATCATCGGGGTACCTCTACCGAGTTAATTATTGAATTTATAACATTGTACACGATTTTCTTATAGTCTGAGTCCGAGTCCATCAGGGCCTCAGGACGCAGTATTAAACGGTGGTTAAGTAATTCCTTTGCCATGAAGATTACATCTTCAGGTATCACATAGTTCCTTCCGCTCAAAAGAGCGTTTGCCCTGGCTGCGTGAAGGTATTTTACAGCCGTACGCGTGCTTGCCCCAACAAATACCATGTCCGATTCTCTTGTTTTCCTTATAATATTTATGATATATTCTATTATATCTTCATTGACGTATACATTTTCAACCATTTTTCTAAAGCCCATAATCGTATCAGAATCGAGTTTACTATAAGCCTGAATACTATTTTTATACGCAGATGCAAGTATTCTCACCTCATCCTCCCTATCAGGGTAGTCCAGATAGTACCTGAACAGAAAACGATCCATTAATGCCTCTGCAAGCGGGAACGTGCCTTCCTGCTCTATGGGGTTCTGTGTGGCTATTACAAGAAAGGGTGATGGCAGCTGTGTGGTTATTCCGTAAACTGAAACCTGCTTTTCCTCCATGGCCTCCAGCAGCGCAGACTGAACCTTTGGCGGTGTTCTGTTTATTTCATCGGCCAGAACAATATTTGAAAACACAGGCCCTTCCCTGAATTCCATTTTCCGGGTTTCAGGGTTGAAAACCATGTTTCCTGTTACATCCGAGGGGAGCATATCAGGGGTGAACTGGATTCTCTTGAACTGCAGCCCCAAATGCTTTGAAAATTCCGACGCCAGCATTGTCTTGGCCAGACCCGGTACTCCCTCCATTAGAATATGGTTATTTGTGAAAAGTGAGATCAGCATGAAGCGGACTATTCTTCTGGAACCTATCACCTTTTCATCAATTGATGTTTCCATATCCATTGCTATATCCCTTACTGTTTTTGTTTCTTCTTCCATTCCTCATACACCTCCTCGTTGATTATAGACATCTTCAGATTCCTCATGCTTTCAAGATCTTGCAGTAAATTCATGAGATATTCGTCTTTCAATCTAACTGCACGCTTCCTCATGATGCTGCTGGATGACGAAGCTGCCTGAGAATTATACTTATTGTATTTTTTTACCATGGTGCGGTATTCCTTCATTAATGTGGATATTTTATTCATATCACTGTCTATCATAGTAATATAACGGGAAAAATCACCGGATTTTATCAATTCAAGCTCCTTAAGAAAATCAGTCTCATATATTTGCAGGTCTATTTTATGGATAACCTCCTCATTATCATATTTCCGGAATTTGCGTGAATGCACTGTAACAAAAACTGTTAGAACCACCAGAATCATTACCGGATAAAGGAATTTGACCCCTGTGCTGTAATCCGAGATTGCGTGTAAT
>JAKAAU010000026.1 GCA_021802165.1 Thermoplasmata archaeon | reverse complement strand
AAATCTTCCGAATAAAAGTGATAGAAAGAAATTGACAGCAGTGTAGGATACAAAATAATAGATCAGATCATATATTCCTGTTATCCCAAGGCTATAGGCAGTCGTTATTACAAAGAATACCAGCCAGTATGCTATCACCATGAATCTTATTTTTCCGTTCAAAGTTGTTCTGGGTATAATTTCAAAATATTTGGCAAGAAGCAGGGAGAATATAACGCCGAAAAGAAGGCCAAGTATGAATATATCGCGAACCTGATATATTGTAAGTAATGTAAATAATAAGGAAAGCTTTGAGGATGATGTAGAAACGCCATAAGCGATTGCAAATTCCCCTGTAAAGATATAAATTACTATAACATTTATTATTGAGGCAATGACAAAATATAGAAATCCGGCCTTAAGACCGGCAAATATACCTTCCTTTATGGATGACATATATACTGATGCCTGTATTGGATTAATACCTTCATATCAAAAAATACCGTGGCCATGATTAATCCTTGAAATTTTTCAGCTGGTTGATGGTATTCTTTATGTCATCTATCTTTTTCTCGCGTTCATTTATTATTTCCTCAAGAATTTCATTGAAGTCCCTGGATAATTTATAACCGTGAATTGGCCTGCCCTTGCCTTCTTTCTTCATATTTCTTTTTACTATCCAGTTTTTTCTCCGCAACCATTGCATTGCAATAGATACCTCTGGCTGTCTAAGTCCGGTTTCACGTTCAATTTCTACGGATGTTATTTCACCCTTGTCTTTTATATATACCAGGGTGTATGCCACACTTCTGGGTATGTCGGACATCATTAAATATCTGGCTAATTTATTAACTTCTTCTGAAAGTGCCATTTCAATCGTATAATAATATTATAATGTTATATATATTTAACTATACAAAAAAAAATTAATATAATAAAAATAAAGGTTTTTCTTATACCGCCATATAACTCATGATTTCGCAAGGGCTTCAAGTTTGCTTATTATGGTATAAATAGCTGCCCTTCCATGGGAAGGCACATTAGGGTCATTTGATATATCATCAAGCTCTGATATGACAGTGGCACACCTAAGGTCCAGGCTTTCCTTTGTATCCTTCATTTTCTCCTTTGCGTCCGAAGACATCTTTCTCACATTTCTGGGTATGGAAGAATCATCCTCCAGATCATCCATCAATGCCATAACTTCATTATACAAATCTTCATCCATGGTCTCACCTCATATAAATATCCTTGATGATGGACAGTACCATCATTGTTTTGGATCTTCTTATCCCCTGTATGGCATTAAGGTTATTAACTATAAACTTCTCAAGGGCAATATAGTCAGGGAATCTTACCTTAATAATCAGGTCATATTCACCTGTTACAACAAAAATTTCCTCCACATTCTTGTTTTCTCCTATGATCCTGCCTATGTTGTCAACATTGTTTACATCAGCCTCTATGCCTATTAACGCCGTTATAATCTTATTATCATAATATTCCCTGAAATTTGTTATCTCTGCCTCCATTAATCCACCCTCTATGCATTCATTATTATTTCCATCCACATAATATTTTCTAAAATACATTTAATCCAGATTTTATGGTGGTTCTGGAATAGAAATAACGCACCATGGAATCTCACAGTGAAAAACATATACAACTTAACAATACAATGGTATGAAGAATATTAGTATGGGCAGATTGGTGCTTATAACCGGTCCCATGTTTTCTGGAAAGACATCAAGATTAATCGAGCTTCTTGAGCGGGAAATCCTGGCTGGAAGGAATACACTGCTTTTTAAACCAGAAATAGATAAAAGATATGATACCACATTTGTCACAACCCACAAGGGCATGAGATTACCTGCTATTGTTCTTAATACAGATAATGATGGGGTCAAAAAAATGTATGAACTATCAAAAAATGTGGATGTAATAGGAATAGATGAGGCACAGTTCTGGGATCATGATTCCATACTTCCTGAAGTTGCCGACAGGATAGCCAGTGAGGATAAAATTGTCTATGTTGCAGCCCTGAATAAAAACCATACCGGATCTCCGTTTAAAACATCAATGGAAATAATCGCACGTGCAGATCAGGTTTATTCCTTGACAGCTGTATGTGCAAAATGTGGTGAGGATGCCACATTCACCCAGAGGGTCATGAATGGAAAGGAAGTATTCGGAGAACAGATAAAAATCGGCGGCACTGAAAGCTATGAACCACGATGCAGAAAATGCTTTGTATATCCTGAAGAAACTGAAATTAATAGAGATATGGAACAGGCTTAACGCGAGATCTCTATGCCGCGGTCCATTCTGCCAGCCGGTATTATTAATGACCTGCTCCCGCCTTTAGAAATGAAGCTTATAATAGCTTTTATCATGCTTCCTAAACCCGTATCCTTATAATATCCTGACATATACTTTTCCTGCAAGCCCATGTAATCCATTTTTATTACGCCACTGTTATTGTTATGCCATGTGTTTAAGGGATCTAAAGGAGCATTTGTTATAACCATCAGGGTATCAGCCTCTATAAGCGTTGCCAGCAGTGATGAATACATATTTGATTCTACAGTTCCCTTAACCGAACTGTAATACTGCAAATTTTTCACTACAGGCGCGCCTGGTGCAGATATGAGTGGAAGATAACCATCGGCCATGAGATTCATTATGGCTGACTTCTCCAGTATATCAACTGGTTCAAGATGACTGGCATTGGAAGATGGCAATGGTCTTCCTGCATCTTTCCCATTTGATACGCTTGAATATTCATTACCATCTGTTCCTCCAGGCCGACTTACTTCAACTCTTGTAAAAATACTTATTATATCCCTGGAATAACCGTTTATGTACTTTACCCTGTCGTAGTTGTTCACAGTGTCCAGTATAATCTTCATGACTGTGTATGTATTTTCCATATTCATTAATACAAGCGCCACCTCATTTTCCGATATTATTTTTCCCGTGCTAGTGAAAATACTCTCCAGCCTTCCGGTAACCTGGTGATCGCTGTTTATGCCCGGATTCATGCCATCTACTGCTATTACAAACCTTCCCATGGGAAATCATCGATAACTGTGCATATATGATAAGATTATTAAATTATCTGCAATAAGCTGGTATGGGAAAAAAGGTTAGCGAATCTGAAGTACATTCCGAAATTATTGTTCTTCCCGGAGATACCAACATGTTCGGGGACCTTTACGGAGGAAGGCTTGTTGAATGGATGGATAATATAGGCAGCATAACAGCTTTCAAGCATAGCAGAATGAAGGTGGTAACTGGGAGCATAGATAATCTATTCTTTCTTTCTCCCATTAAACTGGGATACATAGTACATCTGCATTCCTTTGTTACTTTTACTACTAAATCAACCATGGAAATAGAAATAGATGTATCCTCTGAAAATGTGACCACAGGAACTACCAATGTTACAACAAGGGCATTCTTTACATATGTTGCGCTGAATGAGAACGGCCATGCTGCCGAGGTACCACAGTTAACTCTGGAGAATGACGCTGAAAAAGTGAAATTCAACGAGGGTAAATTAAGGTCCGAACATAGATTACAGCTATTGAAAGATATAAAAAATAGCCTGCATTAAGCTGATAACAATGAATGGCAGCATATATGAAAGGGAATTAATGAACATTCTGAATGGCACAAAGAATACTGTGGAAAGAATTGGCAAGAATCTTGATCCTGTATCAAGGGATACTGTATATACAATAATGGACAGGCCATTTTATGTGGCAAGGGCAGCAGGTTCATTCGGTGCAGACCTGGTTGCACTCAGGGATGATTATTCACTGGTTATAGAAGTAAAATCCTCATCCAGGACACAGCTCGCATTCAGTGAATCCTCAGGGACAAAACAGGAACAGGCGGTGAAACTTCATAACAGGTGCATTTCCTCTGGACTTTTTATAACATACGCATACCGGCTCAAGAACTATAAGGGTGATTTCTGGAGGTTCTTTTCAATAGAAAGTGATTACGAATACAGGGGAAAAATGAGGGGGCTGTATGAACTCCTTCCGAAACAGAAAATAACAAAAACAGGGAATTTTATTTTGAAATGGGAGGAAGGGCTCCCGCTGACAACGCTTATATCCTATCTTAATTCATAGGCCTGCCTTTATGGAACTGTCCAGTATATCAATGGCCTCATCTACCTGTTTCTCATTTATTATCAGGGGTGGTATGAACCTTATGGCACTTTCTCCGGCGCCCAGAAGTATCAATCCCCTTTTATACGCATTTTCAATTGTTTTATCTCTAAGTGCTGCAAAATGTGCCTTCGTCCTTCTATTTTTGACAAAGTCTATCGCCTGCATGAGCCCCAGCCCCCTAACATCGCCTATGGCATCATATTTTTCACTGAGCTCTCCCAGTCTTTTATTCAGATAGTTTCCCACGTTTTTAGAATTTGTAAGCATATCCCTGTTTTTGATCTCTTCAATGGTTGCCCTGCTGGCAACTGCAGCAAGAAGATTCCCGCCGAATGTGTTTGAATGCAGTCCAGATTTTTCGAAATCATACTTGCTTTTGACAACAGATGCACCCATGGGTATACCCGATGCTATGGATTTTGCAACTGACATAATATCCGGGTCAACATCAAAGTATTCAGAGGCAAAGAAAGTTCCGGTTCTTCCGAACCCTGTCTGTACCTCATCCATTATGTAGAGTATTTCATTATCATGTGCCAGTTCCATGAGTTTTTTATGGAAATCCTTCGGTGGCACTATATATCCGCCTTCCCCCTGTATCGGCTCAACGAGTATCCCGGCAACACTGTTGGAGGGAAGGAACCTGCCGAAAACATAATCCTCCAGATAATCCAGCACCGCGTTGGTAAGATCTTCTGGATTCTCATATCCATCTATATTGAAAGGATTTCTGTACGGGTCAGGAAATGGTATATGTGTGACGCCGTTCATTTCAGGGAAGAAACCCTCATGATGCACAGGCTGTGAGGCCGTGAAAGCAAGAGCACCCATGGTTCTTCCATGGAATCCTCCGATAAAGCCTATAAACTGGGGCCTTTTTGTATAACTCCTGGCGAGTTTCAGGGATGCTTCATTGCTTTCGGCTCCACTATTTGCATAGAATACCTTTTTATCATGGCTTCCCGGTGCCACACCGATGAGTGCCTTGGCAGCCTCTACCTGCTCCTCATAAAAGAAGTCTGTTCCGGCAAAATGCCAGAGCTTATGCAACTGGTTCTCAACCCTAGAAATTACATATTCATTACCGTATCCTATATTTGTTGTGCTGATACCGCTGGAAAAATCTAGAAATACATTTTTATCAACATCTTCTATATAACAACCATATCCTCTTGAAGCAACAACCGGCAGGGACTTGGTAGAGGTTGCAAGGTATTTTTCATCCTCTGCAATAACCTGTTTTGCCCTTGGTCCTGGCAGGTCTGTAACTATTTTCACACCTTTTAATACTCCACTACCGTTCATATAAATATAATGGTAGGATAATTAAATACTTTCTTATTAAGACATTTAAATCATATTATTAAATTATCTAAATAAATTTAGGCCCTCCATTTTTGTTATTAATTATCATAGATATGCAATCATACATTGTAATACGTTATATATAATCAATATACTTTAAAGTAATATACTTTAGAGTATATATGCTTTTTATAGACAGGAAAAATGAGCTGAATATGCTTTCCTCAGCATATAGCAGATCTAGGGCAGAACTGGTTTTGATAACCGGTAGAAGAAGGATAGGAAAAACAGAATTAATCAAAAAATGTATAAATGAACATAAAGGTGTTTTGCTCACCTGCAGGGAGGAATCAGAAAAATTAATGCTTGAAAGGTTTTCTGTTATTCTTGGAAATTATTTTCATGATGACTTTATAATCAAAAATTCCATAAAAAGCTGGGATTCCTTCTTCGAATATCTATATAAAAATACTTTACATGAAAAATCAATAATAGCAATAGATGAATTTCCATATGCTCTTAATAATAAGTCATTACAATCCATTCTGCAGGATTACTGGGACAATAAATTGAATAACACAAGAATATTTCTTATACTTTCTGGATCCAATATATCCATGATGGAAAATTTATCTGATTATAAATCTCCATTATATGGAAGAAGAACCGGGCAGATAACATTAAAAGAATTTCCATTTGTTGAGGTGTTACGTTACTTCGGCGATCCGGAACTTGCTGTTAAGTACTATAGTGTTTACGGCGGAACACCTGCATATATAATGGAAGTAAATAAAACCAAAAGCTTTACTGACAATATTATGAACACATTTCTGAAAATTGACTCTTTTATCAATCAGGATGTATTGTTTTTATTAAAGGAAGAGTTAAAGGAACCCAGATATTATTTTTCAATACTGGAGGCAATTTCATCAGGAAAGACTGCATTAGGTGAAATAATTAGCTATACTGGGCTACAGAGGAACCTAACAAGTAAATATATCAGCGTATTAATTGATCTGGATTATATCAGGAGAGAAATTCCTATAACATCTACTAAAAGCAGGAAAGGTATATACTTATTGAAAGATAACATGTTCAATTTCTATTTCAGGTATATATATCCTAATTATAATTTGATTGAAATGGGAAATGAAAACATGTTAATTAATATAATCAATGAAAATATAAATACTTATATTGGGCATATCTTTGAATATATTTCAATTCAATTCCTATTAGAGCTGAATAAAAAAAATCAAGAATTTGACAGAATAGGGAAATGGTGGTACAAAGACATTGGGATAGACATCATAACAATAAACAATAAAACTAATCAAATAACCTTTTATGAGTGTAAATGGAAAGAACTGAATGAGCAAGATTTAAACAATACATTATTGAAATTGAGGGAGAAGGCTAAAAGCTTCGAATGGCATGAAAATAGAACAGAAAGATATGGAATAATTGCAAAGAAAATAAAAGGAAAAGAGAGAATAAAAGGTAATTATTTATTATATGACCTATCAGATTTTAAATATATAAAGTAGTCCGGCTAATAATTTCAATAGGCATACCGAACTTCCTGAAAGGACTTTTATATAATTATATTATAACATTATATGGCTACAGACACCAATACCAAATATCAGCTAAAATTTTTACGTGATGAATTAACCGATATGGTATTTTATACTTACCTCTACAGAAAAACCAGGGACCCTGAGTTGAAGGAAGACTTCCGGAAACTGGCAACTACAGAGAATGAACATGCAAATTTCTGGGGCCAGGAATTAAAGTCAACAAATGTGGATATCAATAAAGTATCCTACAGGAAGATAAAGTATGTTTTCATGAAAATAATAAGAAATCTGATAGGTGGCAGCCTGATTATTAATCTTCTGGAACATGGAGAATACCAGTCCATTAAAAAATATAAGGAATATTTAGATAATTATACAGAGGATGATAAATACAGGAACAAAGTCAACGAGCTTATAGTCTCAGAAATGCAACATGAGGAAATATTCGCAAATAAAATTTCGAGCAGTGTAAAGAATATTCAAAAGAGCAGGGATTTCCTGTATGGTATGAGCGACGGGTTAGTAGAGGTTCTTGCCACACTTGCCGGTCTTTCTGCCATAATCACCAGCCATATAGATATTGCACTGAGCGGCGTTGTTGTGGGAATCAGTGGGACATTCAGCATGACGCTGGGCGCTTACCTGGCCCAGAAATCAGAATCTGAATATAAAATTGCCATGCTCAACAGGAAGCATATATTCTCTAAAAGCAAGGGTGTCCAGAAAATGATAGATCGTTATTCATCAGAGGCGACAAACTCAGCACTGAATACAGCGCTTTCATATATTACCGGGGCTATTATACCCATACTGCCGTTTATATTCTTCTCTAAATTCATAGCAGTTATTCTTGCAGTAATCCTTGTTTTTGTTGCACAGGGCATTTCAAATTCTATCGTGGCTCTCTCGCTGAACACTCCAATACTGAAATCTGGCCTTAGGGCAGCGGTACTGGCACTGGGAGCCGCTGCTGTTACATTTACTGCCGGGGAAATATTCCATTTAATATTCCATATATCTTTATTATAATTTTATAATAAGCCAGCAAATAATCTAATAGCAACAAAAATATTTATAATATCGCTCACTATTTATAGTGTTGAACACCATAGAAATAAATAATATTTACAAGCGTTATGGTACCACCAATGCACTGAATGGCATAAACTTATCAATTCAGAGTGGTCAGATATATGGTGTGCTCGGACCTAATGGGTCAGGAAAAACAACGCTTCTAAAGATAATAGCAGGAATACTGCCTGCCTCATCCGGGGATGTATCTGTCAATGGCATCTCAGTCAGGGAAAATCCAGATGCCATAAAATCGATAACAGGCTATATACCAGAAACACCTGCACTTTATGAGTCATTGACACCTGTTGAATACTTTAATTTTCTGGCATCTGTATTTAAAATAGATGAGCACGCACTCAGGGACCGAATTAACGCATTCGCAAATGCACTGGAAATAGGAAAATATCTAGATGAATTCATAGGGTCGCTCTCTTTCGGAACAAAACAGAAAGTTGCTATCATAGGATCCCTTATACATGATCCTCAGGTAATAGTAATGGATGAGGGCATGAACGGGCTTGATCCAAAATCATCCAAAATAATAAAGGAGCTGCTTAAAGATATAACCGCCAGGGGGAAAACCGTAATTTTCTCAACGCATATAATGGAAATAGCAGAAACTGTGTGTGATACAATTTCCATACTCTATAACGGGAACATTGCAGGGACAGGAAATCTGGCCCAGCTCAAGGAAGAGGCAGGTTCCAGCAATAACGACCTTGAGGGAATATTCCTGAAATTAACAGGGGATGAAGACCTTGATAACCTTCTCGATTCATTGAGGGATTCCATAAAATGAATAATAAAACATTATTTTTGAGTAAATTGATAATGGTAGAGCAACGTTACCTTGCCTTAAAGGATACGCCGAAATTTCAGCAGAGCGTGAATTCAACCAATAAACAGTCATATTTCATGCGTAACATTCTCTTGTCGTATTTATCCAACGCAGTGCTTTTCACCATGATATTCCTGCTGCTGGATTCAGTTTATTTTGCTGAACGTGATATAACGGCACTTGCATCATTTGGCCTTATAATATTCCTTTACCTCTTCATAATAGGAATATATAACTCAATAGTTTTCCTTAACTCAGTATATAACAATAATATAATGGCCCCCCTCAAATCAATACCGATAAAGGTCAATGTGAATGTGCCATTTGCCTCTTGGTTCATTTACAGTTCATCTTCATATATTTTTGTTGTACTTCCATCCGCAGTGTTTTTCTATATTTTAACCGGGGATTATGAAACCATATTCCTCGCGTTGCTGTATGCTTTTCTGGTTATGATGCTCAGCTTTATCATATCCTCAGTCCTTTTTATTTATTCCGGAAAGAAAGCCAAAAAACACACTTCAATCAGAAACGTCATCCGTATCCTTATGTTATTTGTGTTTCTTGGCCTTTTTTATCTCCTGCTGGAAAATCCAGCATATTTCGGATATGTAACCGCAGCAATATCCTCTCTGCCATATTATGTCCGCATTTTTGCATTTCCCATAAATACAGAGTATATCGTATTCTATAATTACCAGCTGGATTTGCTTTACAGGGTATTGGAACTATTCCTCTCTATACTGTTTCTGGCTATCATCCTTCTAATCTACTCAAAAATAAGATATAAAATTTATGAAATTCTCATGACTTCTGAAGAGAATCAGTCCAGCGAGAAAATATTTTCCAGCGTGAAAACCAGTGGAATGCTCAGGGCCTTTCTGGCTAAGGATATAAAGAGTACTTTCAGGAAAACGCAGAATCTTTCATATATATTCCTTCCGGTGCTTTTCGTAATACCATTCTTCTTTGCAGTTGACACCACATCTGCCCTTGATTCCGGGTTCTTTTCCCTGCTCTACCTTGTGGAATTTGTATCATCATTTTATGCAATTTTCCTGCTGGTTGTTGAGGGCAAGGGCATAGAGGTGTTGAATTCACTTCCAGTATCGAAGAGGGAAATAACCCTCTATAAAAGTATTTTCGGGCTTATTATATTCGCCGTAATAGCCGCTGCATTTGTTCTGGTTACTGCAATAATTTCCCGGCAGGTTTCTATATATGATTTTTTTGAGTTTTTTGATGGGATTACCCTTTTTTATGCTATAATAAGCATAAATATTAGCAGGCTTCTGAGTAAACTTCCACCAGGAACATCAAATCTCAATTATTATTCATTCGGCACATATCCCATGCTTTTCATATTTATACTGTCACTGACGATCCTTGGCATATCCATGGTTTTTGCAGTAGGGTTATCATTTATTGTTTTTCGCTCTTTATTTTACTATGTTTACATGGATCTTCCTGTCAATATAATTATCCTGGTATTTATTATGGCAAAACCGAAAATTTTTAAAAATAACGAAAATGTTATAAATAGTTTATAAATAAACCTGCATCGTGATAATATGGTGAATGTTAAAGAAGTTCCTGCAGATTTATTGCTAAATAAGCTTGCATCAGAATTCAAGGAGAAAGGCGTGAAGATGCCAGAATGGGTAAACTACCTGAAGGATGGCATCGGGAAGGAAAGATCATGGGTACAGGATGACTGGTATTATACGAGAATGGCATCCATAATGAGAAAAGTCGCACTGAACAGCAGCATAGGCATATCCAGGTTGAGCCAGGAGTATGGCGGACGCCAGGACAGGGGCACAAAACGCTACCATCCTGTGGAGGGAAGCAGGTACATAGTAAGGAACATACTACAGGCACTTGAGAAGCTCGGGTATTTAAAAAACGACACAAAAACTGGCAGGTCCCTTACACCCGCAGGTCAGTCCCTGGTGGATAAGGCTGCAAAGGAGGTAATGAAAAACCTCGCTGAAAAGGACAAGGTTTTTGAAAAATACCTTTAATAACAAATCTTATGAATATTGGATTAATATCTAACTCTGGTGTTGTAAATGGATGAGGATGACGAGTTAAATAATATCCGGAAAAGAAAACTCGAGGAAATGCAGAGAAACGCCCAGCAGCAGAATGAAATGGACGATGAAAGCAAAA
>JAKAAU010000025.1 GCA_021802165.1 Thermoplasmata archaeon | reverse complement strand
TCCATTGCTGATTCAAAGGATAGCCGTGTCCGTGTACTGGGTTCATAAAAAAGAGTTGCAAGTATTTTAGAGGACATAACATTAATTTTCTTTCCTGATTCTATATTTTCAAGCATCTTATCTGCCCGGGAAAATACTTCATTTATGTCTTCACCGTCAAGGTCAGAGATTGAAATAATGCTTCTGTTTTTTAACATTATTACCATAATTATTAACACTATCTTTAACTTTATTATAAATGGTTATGTATATTATAATAACAGATTTTTATAAATAAACAGATTATTTTAGAATGTGTTTTTCCAGCAAGCAGTTATATTTTATTGATATTAAATTTGGCAATATTCATGTAAACGGGTGTTTCATGCCGCGCCATAAATAAGATTCATTATAATGTTCAAAAGTAATTTATAATGAGAATAAATATGCAATAATGGAAGACCTGAAAGATACTGTAAAAAAATATTATATTGCTGTAGATAAAAATGATCTGGATACCCTGTTTTCTATATTTGCCGATAACATAGTTTACAAACGACCCGGATACGAACCTATAGAGGGCATGGCAAACTTTAAAGAGTTTTATCAGAAGAATAGAATAATAAAAGAGGGTCACCATACCCTATCGAATATCATAGCAAGCGACCCTTATGTGATTGTTGAAGGAGAATTCAATGGTATTTTAAAGGATGGCAGCAAATCCCACACAACTTTCGTTGATGTGTATACATTTTCCAGCGGGAAAGCCATAAAAAGGCATACTTATTTCGATGGGCAGAGCGTTTAATTTTCCTATCAATAATCCTAAAATAATATTTTATCAAGCTCCACGCCGAGCCGTATAAAATCAATGCTCCATAGATTAATCAAAAAATGTCCAGGATAATTGTAAAATCCGTATGGATGGAGGACCCTGGAATAATCTCCATAAAAACGCCCCAGTTTTGTGATATCAAAACCAGTGTAAAAACCAAGCATCCCAAGTATAGCACCCGCCTTTGGGAGTGAAATTGTAAACCTTGTGGCTTCCTTCCCGCATTTTGCACATTTTTCCTCAATGGATATTCCCGCCTCATCCTCTATTTCCTTTACGGTCCGGGAATATTTTGTGTAAGCCTTTGAATGATTTCCACAGAGCGCAATCCCGCTTAGAAATATGGTATTGCCTGTTGGAACATATTTCTCTCCCATGTAATGCCATATCCGGCCAGTAAATTGCTGTAAGCCATATAATATAAATTTTTTATCTATCAATCTGTGCCATTCCATGTGTTCCAGTGCAATTTCGTATGGATTGTTTTCAGTTTTCATCATTGAAATTATTTTTACCAGTGAAATTCGTTCAAGAAAAAATCTGGTATTCTCGAATGCTGCACTGGCCATTCCGTTTTTAGCAGAAAAATGTGCCTGTTTCAGGGCAGTAATGGCACTTCCTGTTATATTATAAGAAAAGTGTTTGTCTGTTTTGTCTGTTATATATTGCATCAACTCAATTGCTTTGCTTTCATAATTTTCATTTATAATCACATTATTTCCCAGATAATCCAGTATTGACCGTTTTTCAAAGTTAGCTGTATATTTTTTATATTTAAAAGGCTTATCTTTTCCCATATCCACATGTATTCATTTATATTTTAAATGCTTTTATTGTAATCTGGATCCGGAATTGTGATAAAAATTAATAATATATGAATGATTACTTAACATGGATTCATTAATACATGGCTTTCATAAGATGACCGTAGATGAAAGAAGACAGATCATCAGGGAGTTTTCAGGCCTCTCTTCAGAAGATATGGAGGCAATGGATTACAGGATGGATATTAGCACCGCCGGAAATATGATAGAAAATGTGTATACTATTATGGATTATCCAGTGGGAATTGCCACAAACTTCAAAATTAATGATAAAGAATATTTAATACCTATGAGCCTCGAAGAACCATCTGTTATAGCTGCGTGTTCCAATGCCGCCAGATATGCACGGCCAGGAGGCTTTACCGCATATTCTACTAATTCTTATATGCGGGGCGAAATTGAATTATATAATGTACCGGACCCGGATTATGCAGCCATAAATATTCTTAAAAATAAGGAAAATATATTGAAAATGGCAAATACAAGATCAAAAACACTCTCAGGCATGAATGCTGGTGCAAAATCAATAGACCTGCATTTTGTTAATAATGAACTTATAATTAATATTATAATAGATGTGGCTGATGCTATGGGCGCTAATATAATAAATACCATGCTCGAATATGTGTCAGGCTATATAGAAGAACTCACAGGAGGACAGGCAAATCTCAGGATCATGAGCAACCTTACAACAGAAAGAATTACATATGCATATGCAAAATTTGACGGGAAAATGCTTGGAGAGGAAACAGTGGATAGGATAATACGGGCAAATGAATTTGCAAAAAATGATATATACCGTGCCACTACCCATAATAAGGGTATAATGAACGGCATCGATGCTGTGCTTCTGGCAACCATGAATGATTTCAGGGCACAGGAAGCAAACTCACATGCCTATGCATCCATGGGTGGATATGGCCCACTGACAGAGTATAGAAAAGACATTGACGGGAATTTGATTGGATCAATAAAAATCCCTATAGCTGTTGGCACAGTAGGCGGGGCAACAAAAACATCCAGAAAAGCAATGCTTGCAATGAAGATAATGGGAATACATGGATCCGGTGAATTTTCAAATATCCTGGGTTCAGTCGGGCTGGCACAAAATTTTGCAGCACTGCGGGCACTGGCAGCAGAGGGAATCCAGAGCGGGCATATGAAATTGCATGCAAGAAATATAGCTATTGCAGCAGGTGCTACAGGAGAAATGGTTGAAAAAGTTGCCGGCGAGATGATATCCACCGGGAGCATTAGCTACACAGCAGCAGTCGATATAATTAAAAAATTTAGGGATGAATAAATATGGAAGAATACGAACAGAATATAAAGAATGGGGATGCATTTGTTAAGAAGGAAAAATTCATGGATGCTATCAGGGAGTATACTAAAGCATATGACGCAATTTCAGAGGATGACATAAAAGCTGAAATTTGTTATAAACTCTCCCAGTGTTATTCTTCCCTGGATCACAAAAGCACAGAAAATCCGCTTAAATATGCAGAAGAGTCACTTGAACTCCACCACAAACTTGGAGATAGCGAGCTTGAGGTAATGGATCTGATAAATATTGGCTATATTTATCTGGACAGTGGCAAAAGGGAAGATGGGATTTCTTATTTCAATAAAGCTATAGAGGCAGCAGATGCTATAAAGGATGTTACTTTATTTGCACTTTCAAACAATGCAAAGGCAGAGGCACTTTCCAGCCTGAAATCCAAACAGGCAGAGGCAATGAAAATATATGATAACGTTCTGGAACTAACAGAGAAGTCAGAAGATTGGGAGAATTACTTCGAGGCATTGTATGGGAAAATTAGCATATTACGTGATGCCGATATCAATGCTGCCTTCGATGCTGGAAAAGCAGGGCTGGATAAAATAGATACGGTAATGAATACTATTAAAACAAAGAAGGATAAAAAAGAATTTAAAGACTCTGTTTCATACCTGTATGACTCTGTATCAGATATTGCAATGGAGCTTGAAAATATAGATGAAGCTATGAAAATAGCATCCAGGTCAAAGGAATAAAATGGAAAGAAAATACTGTACAACCAGGTATGGAAAACTGTCCTACCTGGATGGCAACTCCGGTTATCCTGTAATTTTTTTGCACGGTTTTGGGGGCACCGGAAATACGTGGCTGAAAACCGCGCCATACCTTGAAAAATGCATAAGGCCGGTGCTTGTGGATTTGCTAGGGCATGGCCATTCTGATAAGCCAGATATAGAATATACAGTAAAACAGCAGGCTGAATCCATCGTTGATCTAATCAGTACACTTGAAGTTTCAAAGTTTTCCATTGCAGGAAACTCCTATGGAGGCTGGATTACGCTGAAACTTGCATCGGGAATGCTGGAACCTGATATGATCTTCCCTGTTGATAGCGCCGGAATCTCGCCTGCTTTAAGCAATGGAAGCAGGGAGAATATGAACCGCGTCCTTGATTCCATTTTAAAATTAAGGAACTATAATAACAGAAACGCATTGGAAAGAATAATGGAAAATAATAAAAAACAGGAAGAGAAAATAAGTGATACAGCTTTAGGCAACATAAAAAGCAAAACAACTATAATATGGGGAAGTGCGGATAATATAATACCTGTATCCTACGGGTATGCCATGGAAAGCAAAATTTCTGGCAGTGAATTAATTGTTATGCCTGATGCCGGCCACACGCCATTTATAGATATGCCAGAGGAATTCGCAGAAATAATCAACAGAAAAATTAAAGAATACGCTCTCTGTTAATCACATTTTTCCAGTTTGTTTCCTGATTCCATCAACAATATTTTTGTATTCTTCATACCTTTCTTTGTCTGCATTGCTGAATGCCAGGAAATTTTCTGATGGCAATATATAACGATCACCATTTAGAGAAAGTTCCGGAAATCTTTCATCTCCGGATGCAGACATACTAATATCATGAATATCGGCAAATTTTATTTTCCTATATTCTGCACTGTCTTTTTCATTATCGATCTCCTGAATTTTTGCAGATTGATTTGAATTATAATGCTGAAAGATAGTTTTAATCATGTTTTTTATATCATTATACAGGTCCTCAGGCTCCACCGGATCTGTAGCTCCGGGTACAATAAGCGAATCAATGTAATCCATATCCTTTTTGAGATGAAGCTTCTCTTCTATATACTTGCCGGAAAATATCCTGTAAATTTCAAGGCTATCCTCATTTATTATGATTTTAAAAATACCGCCCCTCGACAGTGGAACCTTCCATGCGTTATCAATACTTTTCATATAACTGAATATCCGGGATGTTAATTAAATATTCCCACAAACACTTATTCTAACTTTGCCTTTGCTATCTGGTTGAATTTTGTAACGTTCCCATCATCATCTATGCTCAGATAAACGGTATAATGAAAGCCGGCATAGTCAAACTCTGTTGATACATCGTATCTATCACTATTGTCTACTATGCTGTTAATTGTAAAGTTTGAGATGTTCTCCCCATACATATCCTTAATATTTTTTTCAGCAATGAGTTTAACATCTTTCATACTTTCTACGCCCATAGGTGGTTATCTGTATTTTATTAATAATTGTTTCCAAATTTCAATTTATTTTTTATATTATTTGTAATATTAATAATTGTTGTGATTACTTTTATAGAGAATAGTTGAGTTAACTGAAAGACCTTCGATATGTGCATATAAAGTATAATGCAAACTAAAAAATTATAAAATTTTTACCGGGTTAAAATAATGTTTTTTTGTTACGAGCTGGTATTCATTCAACAATTCATTTTTGAAAAATAGGTATCTCTTCTTAATTTTTATATTATTTTTTTTAAGAAAGGTATATGGATTATCTATAACCATTTTTAAAATATTTTCAGGGCTTACATAATTTAAAAATCTTTGATACCTGTACAAAAAATCCATTTCCGAGAATATATCCGGCTCTGTGACAAAGACATTATCAGTTCCCAGCATTAAATTTATATTATGCTTCAAGAATTTATTGTAATCTGGCCTTTTGCCATAGAATATATTTGACCTGGGTGTTATTACAATACTTACATTATTTTTACCTATTATATCTAGATCAGTATCATTTGCTTCTATTCCGTGTATTAATAAATCAGGCTTCAAATTCATAACCTTATCTATATCTTCATTTATATTTTCACTGAAATGCAAAGCAAATATTTTATTTTTTTTATGGGTTTTAATGCTGACGTCGTAGATATCATCATAATCCATGTCTGAGATTGAACTTATACCCACTCCATTAGAATTGTCTATTATCTTATTTATATCATCGTTATTGTAAGGCCTTGCAAATATTACGGGTTTTATAAACTTTTTATTTCCTCTTTTTATCATATTTATTCCCTTCAACCCATTTTCCCGGAAATCAAAATATGATATTGTTCCATTTTTCTCCATAAAATTGTTGGTTTTTGATATATAATTTATTACTTCATTATCATCAGCATTATCTAAAAATCTATGCTTTAAGCCATCAGGACCCACGATTTCAGGCAATGTGCCCTTCGGCTCTTCGTTTATAAATGAATCACCTACATGTGTATGGGCATTTACAGGCATTGGAATTAATGTGCCATGGTTCGTATTTCCGGTTTTATTACTGAATGATTCACCGGTGTCATCTACTTTTAATGTGCCTCTTCGCAACTTTCCATTATAATATATATTGCCTGAAAATTCCATTTTTTATAATAGAGATATATTATAAAAGTTTAACTCATAATTAGGTAATATCTCAAAATTGTTATATTAGTTCTTAATAAGGTTATATGATTCCATATATTATAATAAACGTTGCAATGTCGATAAATGGTAAAATATCTGCTATAAATGGGAGATACAGGATTTCAAATGATATTGACATCAACAGGGTAATGGAAATAAGGAAAAATGTTGATGGCGTTTTACTGGGGGCTAACAGCGTAAAGGTAGATAATCCGGTTTTGAATTATGCAAAGAATAGGATAATTTTAGATGAAAAATTAAGATTAAACGATAATTACAATGTTTTCGATGGAAAAATAAAATCGTATATATTTTCAAGAAATAATAAGAAAATAAAAAATGCGGAAATGATAATTTTAGATGATTTATCAATACCCAGTATATTAAAAAAACTATATGATATGGGGATAAAAAGCATATTGGTAGAAGGAGGTTCCAATGTTATAAATCAATTTATAGATAAAAAAATATTTGATGAATTTTATATATTTATAAATCCTGGTTTAATATTAGATGGGATACCGTTGTTTAAAGAAGAAATGAAATTAAATTATAAAATATCCATGGAAGGTGATGGTTTATTATTGAATATTAAAGATATTAATAACTTTTAAAATTATCAACTCATTTATAAGTATTTACCAAATAATTAAATAATATGTTACAATTATGGTTTATGATTGATGAGGCAATAAAGGCATTGAAAAATAAAAAAATGATTTTAATCCATGATTTCAATGACAGGGAAAATGAGACGGATATGGTAATAGCATCCGAATTTGTTACACCTGAAATAATAAGGACAATGAGAAAGGATGGAGGGGGTTTAATATGCACTACAATAAGGGAAAAAGATGCAAAAAAATTCAATTTGCCCTACCTGGATGATTTATTTTACAGGTCTCTGGATATGGATAAATCAGTTTTAAATTCATCAGACATGGGCTATGATACGAAAGATGCCTTTTCATTGACAGTAAATTCAAGGGATACTTACACGGGCATACCTGATAATGATAGATATAAAACGGTAAAGCATTTTTCGGAATTTATAAATTCTCTGGGAAATAATGCAAATGAAAACGAAAAGAATTTCGGGAAAATATTCAGGGTTCCGGGCCATATACATTTATTAATAGCGAGGAATAATTATTTTAAAGAGAGGAAAGGCCATACTGAATTAAGCACATATATTGTAGAGAAAGCCGGTTTGATACCCAGTGCAACAATAGTGGAAACACTGAGCGATTCCTTTAATTCCATGACCCTGGAAGAATCTAAAAAATATGCAGATGAACATAACATTGTATTGATAAACGGGAAGGAGATTATAGACGATTTCAATAAAACGGATAGGATTTTACAATGAAATTGATAGGAATAGTGGATACAACATTTGCAAGGTACGACATGGCTTCATCTGCAATAGATGAATTGTATAAAACCGGAACCGGATTTGATATAAAAAGGTACACTGTCCCGGGAATAAAGGATACGCCGGTAGCAGCATTAAAATTGTTCAGTGAATACAACTGCGATTTAGTAATGGCGTTCGGCATGCCCGGACCAATGCCTGTAGATAAAATGTCAGCACAGATAGCATCAACAGGCTTAATGGAAGTACAGTTAAAGACAATGAAGCATATTCTGGAAGTTTTTGTCCATGAGGATGAGGCAAGAGATGACAGGGAACTTGCATGGCTATGTGACAACAGGTCAAGAGAACACGCAGTGAACGCATATTATTTGCTATTCGATCCTGAGAAATTAACGGAAAATGCGGGCAATGGGTTAAGGCAGGGATTTGAGGACAGGGGTCCGGTTAATTCAGGAAGTGCCGGACATAAACATTAGGTGATATAAATGAAAATAGGAATGGTAGTTGCAGAATTTAATTATGATATAACAATGATGATGGTGGAGAGAGCTAAAGATTATGCAGATTTTCTGGGTATTGAGTATAAAATACTTAAAGTACCTGGAACTTTTGATATACCCTTAGGAATTAAAAAATTGTTAAAAATTGACGATATAGATGGTATAATAGCAATAGGTGCTGTGATAAAAGGGGAAACAGACCACCATAGAATAATAATGGAAAATGCAGCAAGAAAAATAACTGATTTATCATTAGAATATGAGAAGCCTGTTGCTTTAGGCATATCCGGCCCTGGGGAATCCAGGTTGCAGGCTGAAGCCAGAATAGACATGGCAAAGGAAGCCCTGGAAAGCTGCGTTAAAATGGTTAAATCATTGAATAATTTATAAATTTATTTTAATATATTATTTGGAAATTTCATAATAAAATTTAATATTATTTTTTATTTTTCTTCGGATCATAACTATAATTGTCATATTTTGTTCTGTACCAAACAGCTGTCATTACAATTGTTACTATTACAAAGAATCCTGTAATTGCAACAGAATAGGCGTTGGGGTCATAACCATTGTATGTACCGGATGTCAGTGCAGCAGTAACTATTACAATGCCCACCATAGTTATTACAAAGGCTTTGACTCCTCTTTCATCTTTCTTTTTCGGCTCAACATTTTCTCTGTTTATTTCAGCCTGATCAATTTCTTTTTCTTCCATTTAGTTCACCTTCCTGTATATTAAACGGGCGGCAATTAGCAGGAATATTATCACTACTATAAAGAATTCCAGGCTACTTACTGCCATCTGCAAATCACCGCTCAGTATATGCCCTGAAGCACAGCCATCTGCCATCCTTGCCCCAAGCAACATCATGAAACCTCCTGTAAAAGCACCTCCTGCCCTTTTTATCTGGCTGTTTCCAAATCTTGTCTCCCATGAAGGAGGAATAACGCTGTTGAATGATTGAAATCTCCTTGTGAAAAATATTGAAGCCAGAAAAGCACCGAATAGAGTACCTATATCACTGAAAGGTTCCCATCCTATTGTGTGGACAACAAGAGTGCTATAGCTATATACTCCTGCAGGAAGCCATATTTTTGCCACAATCCATGAATACGTTGTTGATTCACCAAAGATCTGGTGCAGAAACATTTCCAGTACAACCATTAACCCTATAATTATTCCTACGGACATCATGACCACACCAAATAATTTAGATGAGACAGTCCAGTGATAATTTACTTTCTCAGCAATATTGTTCTTGCCAAGTGGCATAGAAGCCCCTTCCATAAGCATTCCCGCAGTTTCTATGTATTTTTCCTGTTCAACTGTGCTCATTTTCCCTGATTTGTGCAATGAAGTATAAGCACAGCTTTTTCCTCCCTTATACCTTGGAAGGAAATATGCTATGGAGAACATAACTATTGCCCACACAACTGCTATTCCAAATCCAACGTATAGATTTGTATCTACTTTGCCACCGAAATAAATTTGCCCAAAATTATCGTAGCTTATTAACCATTGCCCGAACGATGTCTGATATATCAGTGTCCAGGATGCTGCTCCAAGCAATCCACCAAGCAGCGCGTATATAGCGTCACGCCTTCCTTCTCCGAGTCCCATCCATACCGTACCTGGAACATATCCTGAAATTGCAATTCCTACTCCGAACAATGCAGCTCCAAAGGCCACACCCAGTACATAATCAGGTTTAACTCCCCAATGGAATGCAACACCAAGTGCAGCTAACCCATAAAGTGCAAGAGCTCCTGCCCCTATAGCTATTGCTATACACCCTACAAATAACCTGTCCTGCCATTTACGATCCCGTAGCAGAAAACCCACTGCTTCAGCTGTGGGATGAATGCATAAATTCTATATACTTATAAAATATCAATATTCAGGCATTATACTACTTTTAAGCAAGTTATGCCAGTAAATCCTGAGTACATCATTGATCCGTAAGGACTTGTGTAACAGGTTGGAAATGCCTCTGTGCCCCGGTACAGCATGGTACAGGCAAAAGGCATATTCCAATTGCATGTAGACAGGGATGCATGCAAAGGGAACACTGATATCCCTAAAGAGGCAACGCCATAACCGGCATCGACCTTAAAACTCAACAATTGGTTCCTGCAAAACCGTCCGGACCGCGAGGGATGAAGACGAATCATAAGGAAAAGTAGGAACCCCACATGCTTTAGCAGTGGGAGTATGTCAGAAGGAATTATGAGTCGATTGCAAATTTTGATGGAAAATCAATTAAATTTATGCCTCTATGTAAATAGCTTACAGAAGAAAAAAATTTCAGTTAATATTTTTTATTAATATACATGCTAGGCAAGAATCATCAGAATAAAATATTCAATTGAAATGTTATTTTCATATGCTTAGATAATCCCGGCCAGATATTTTGATGAATCGTGGATGTAGAGACTTACCGCATATAGAAAAATTCTATCAGATATTGGTGGAGAAAAAACTAAAAACAAATATATGGTAATTAATCTATATTATCAAGGTTTTCTATACGCTTTTTAGCATTCATTTTCTGTTTGTCTTTAAAGCGGTTATACTGCCTCTGTGTCATCATTGCTGCGGGTTCACGATCATTCTCTTTATTAATAAGTGAAATCAGGGCCATCCTGTTGCCGTTATGTGAGAGTATTTGCTTATCTACAGCAATATTTCCTTTCATGGCTACACGGGAAAATATTAAGGGAATCAAAAGAATAACTATAAAAAGCCCTAATTCTGCCCCGATAAAATATGGAGTGTATACCGGAGCAACGTTCATGTCCACTACATATAACGCAATATAGGCGTCGAATAAAAATGTAACAATAGAGAATGCAGAGTTGATTGTTTTCCTGCCTGTTTTTAATAATTTTTTGTAGTATATTTCCAGCATT
>JAKAAU010000024.1 GCA_021802165.1 Thermoplasmata archaeon | reverse complement strand
CTTTCGATCGCCTTTACTAACGGTATCTCTATTGATTTCTCTTCCTCCCGGTACTAAGATGTTTCAATTCCCGGGGTTCCCTCTCCTTTCGGAGTGTTAAACAGGAAGTCCCATTCGGAAATCCTTGGATCAATGGCTCCATGCACCTCCCCAAGGCATATCGCAGCTTGGCACGTCCTTCATCGGTTCTCAAACCAAAACCATTCCCCAAGCAGTTTGTATGATACACAATCTATATCTCATAATTATCCGGTATCATCGGTTATAAATAACCTCGCCCTTCCCTATTAATTATTAAATCAATAGGTGCATTCATTTATTGGTATAATTGATATTACAAACTGTGATATAAACGTTTTGATAAAGGTAAGACAATAGAAAAATATACCTGTATATGAATAAAATATCTTATTTTTTGTCACTAAAATTATAAAAATATCAAAATTGCCCAGAACCTATCAATTTACATTGTAAATCGTAATATTGTAAATTTATTATAATTATATATTAATTCAAAACATAATATTTAAATACTCGTCGTATTTTATTATATATTAGACAGATAGCACAAATATACGGATGTTAAAACAAAATTACTGCATTAAATTTAATCTGCAGACCCTCAACGTGATTAATAAAGCGGCCTGTTATTTTCTTAAAAGTAAATAAATTTCATTATTTTCCCTGCATATATCAACAATGCTTAATTTGCAGTAATTTACAATCTTCTCAAATGTTTTATTGTCGTAGGGGAATTTGTCTTTAATAAGCATAACTTTTACAGTATCTGAAGGTTCAATTTCTATCTGTATGGATTTTATGCTGGACATTAAGAAATTAAAGGGGTCACCGCCGCACGAAACATTTCTGTAATCCATTTCTATCATAGATTATAATAATATACGTCAACTTAAAAAGCAGGTAACATTGCACCTAACAAAAAAATAATAAGATGATATATGCTATAAGTGTATGGAACAGGAACTTAAAATGCTTACACCTTCCACAAGGCTGGTGTTTATGATGCTCCGGCAGATGAAGGTTGCAAGATTATGCCAGATCATTGAAAGCACAGGGCTTTCCAGGAGGTCTGTTCTTTATTCCGTTAAAAAACTGAATTCTTTGGGTTTAATTGAGATAAGCATTTGCCTTTCAGATACCAGACAGAGGTTTTACTGCATTAAAATCAATGAATAAAGGTGCAAATTTTGCATCTTAAACAACCATATTATAGAATTTTTTCATAGGTGTATAAGGTAATAATATGGCAGTATATTTAGGACAGAAAGCTCCGGGTTTCCTTGTTAATACAACAAAGGGGCCATTGAGCCTGGAAGATTATAAGGGAAATTGGGTGATATTGTTTTCGCACCCCGCAGATTTTACGCCGGTGTGCACAACAGAATTCATGGCCTTTGCTAGAAGATACGATGAATTTAAAAAAATTAATACAGAGTTGATTGGTTTGAGTGTTGACAGTATCTATAGCCATATAGAGTGGATGAAAAATATAAAAGAGAAATTTGGCATAGAAATACCGTTTCCTGTAATCGCCGATATCAATAAAGATGTGGCAAGGGAATACAACATGATGGACGAAAAAACAGGTTCGACTGTAAGGGGCGTATTTATTATAGACCCGAATATGATTGTAAGGTTAATGATATATTATCCTGCTGAAACAGGAAGAAACATAGATGAAATTATGCGAACATTAAAAGCATTGCAGATGAACTGGGACAGAAAGCTGGCCGCGCCCGTCAACTGGCAACCCGGTAACGATGGCATTGTTTCAGCTCCAGGAACTCTTGATGAAGCAATTAATAGGGAAAAGAATGGCAGCAAAACATGGTATTTAACCTATGAGGCGGTGAGATAAATGGACGCAGGGAAAAAAATGGAAGAAGTAGGAAGGGTAATGCAATCAATATCAGAAGATAATAAGGAATATATGGGTGCATTTATGGGGCTAATGCAAAATACAATGAGGGCCGGAACACTTTCTGTAAAACAGAAGGAACTAATTGCCCTGGCACTCAGCATAGCAGCCAGATGTGAATGGTGCATTTCATATCATGTAAAATCAGCCATAGAAGCTGGCGCAACTAAAAAAGAATTGATGGAAACGGGATATGTGGTTGTCCTCATGTATGGCTCACAGGCAATGATGGAGCTTAACAGTATGCTGGACGCAATAGAAAAATTTTATAAAAAATAGTTTAATAAAAAAATATTTTTTTAATGTTCTCTGTAAAGAACTGGCTCTAACTCTTCAACAGCTTTACCTTCAAGTTCTTTCAGATTTTTTATTACGTCGGAAATTGGTTTTTCCTCAGTAACCACATATTTTACTTTTCCAAGAGACATATTGTATGATCCGGGGCACAGTGAGTTTTCTGTCACTACGAACATATCTGGCTTTAAGGATAGAATTCCGGCCATTGCAACCTCTCTCCCACCATGTGTTCTGCCAAATCCTGGATTTTCATACTCTTCTATCTTCTTTGTTTCATCGTCTATAAGGAATATTGAATTGCCATATTCCAGAGGGCTCAACATATTTTCTTCGTCTACTACGCATGCTACTTTCATAACTAAGGTAAATATAACAAAAAATTTAAGGTGATTGTATATTTTAAAACTAAAAAAATTAGTAATACCCGTGCATTTCCACAGAATATTCAGGTATAGTAATACCGCTGCCGTTTTCAACATGCCCTACTTCCTTTACGGGAACACGATTTCTTACTATATTTAAAAAGTCTGTTTTGCTCTCAGGGTCTATTACAACAATATACCCCATTCCCATATTGAATATTTCAAACATTTCACTGAAGGAAAGGTTTCCCATATCCATCAGGCGCAAAAACACATTATCAACATCGAAAGGATTGTCAATAACATATTTCATATCTTTCATCCTTGCAATATTTTTTATTCCCCCGCCGGTAATATTTGCCATGCCCTTAATAGGAACAATGCTCATGGCGTCAAGAACTTCCCTTACATATATCCTTGTTGGTTCAAGAAGTACATCTGCAACTCTTTTGCTATCTCCTGGGAACTGGTCTTCGTAATCGATTTCATTATCCTTTATTATTTTCCTCACAGTGGTGAAACCGTTGGAATGGAGACCACTGCTTTTCAAAGCGAATATGAGATCACCGTCTGAAATCTTTTCTCCTGTAATTATCTGGTCTTTCTGTATTAATCCCAGGGATGTTGCAGATATGTCTATGTTTTTTACCAGGTCCGGAACTATTGCTGTTTCTCCTCCCACAATGTTTAAATTGGCTATCTGTGCACCGACGTTAAACCCGATGCCCAGTTGCCGTGCTATTTCATTGTCCATCTCCTTAAGTGAAAGGTAATCAAGCATAGCTATGGGTTCTGCACCAACTGTTATGGCATCGTTTACATTCATTGCAACGCAATCTATGCCTATAGTATTGTATTTGTTTGTCTCAGCTGCTATTATAGTTTTAGTGCCAACACCATCATTATTAAAAGAAACGGCGAAATTGCCCAGGTCTATCAGTGATGTAAATCCACCAAGTGAATTGATTGTCTTGAAATCGGACCTCTTAAATTTTATCTGCCTCAGAAAATTGGAAACAAATTCTCCCTGTGATTTCCTGTCTATTATCTTCCTTTCCATGTATAATAATTACATTCTTAAATAAAAGTTTATATATTTTTATAAATTATTTCCAGCATAAGAATAGAAAATAGGAGTTTAAATAGCAAAATAATGTGTGGTGGTAATTATATTCATTAAAGGATATGGCAATGTAACTACTTTATTTAAAATTTAAACAATAAAGATAGTATAGCATTGATTTCACTAACCTGTTGGTCATAGGACTTAATGGAAAAGGCAAATATTTTAAATAGATAATGCATTACTCTATAAGGTGACATAAATGGTTCAGAGAGAAGACGTAGATTTTGACCCTAAACATATAGATGAAAATTTTATGAGCGATGAGAAGAACTATCCTGTAACAGGAGAAGAGGATGGGCTTAAAGTAAGAGCAGGCGGAATGCAGAGAATGGATGACAATGGAAAACCATACCCTACAAAATTAGGAATTCATGGAACAACCGTTGCCGTTGATTGGGACGGATGCATTGCAGATGGTTCATGTATGGATGTCTGCCCTGTTGACCTGTTTGAATGGAAATTAAATCCTGGAAATTCCGGAACTGGAAACGACAAAAAGGTAGAAAAAGGAACACCGGAATGGGAAAAATACAGAACAGACAAGTCAAACCCCGTAAGGGAATCAGAATGTATATTCTGCATGGCATGTGTAACAGCCTGCCCGTGGAGTGTAATTAAGGTAAACAACGAGTAAATACCTTAATTTATTGATTCATAAGAGCTTCATAGGCTCTTATTGCATCCTTTCTATTTACTATTATTATAGTCTCGTTTGAACAGGATATTAATTGTAGTACATTTATTTCATAGGAGAAAAGCCTTTCATTTATTTTCATAACAAAACCCGGCGTTTTCACTATCTCCATGGATGAGAATATATGCAGGGAACTAACATTGCGTTCAATAACAGCGTTTTTTGGAAGATCCAATTTTTTATTTTTTGTTTCATCCACTATATACACAATTGAATCGGTTAAATAAGTAGCAGAAAGGAAGTTCAGGTTGTCTATTTTCCTATCAACAGTGATAACCATTATTTTATCCTGCAATGTAATTTTGCTTTCCGATAGAAGCCTGTCAATATGAACTGTGTCCGCCGAAGAATTTTCCATAAATATCTTGTTCAATGCAGACCTGATAGAAATTATATTATATCCGGTTTCCTCCTGTGATATTTTCCTGGAGAGCTTGCTTACATTAAGTATTCCCATTCTCATGGAAATTATGAGCTCAGGATTCTTTTTAATATAATCCCTCACCATAGTTTCCACATTTCCCCTGCCTGTTCTTGACATAATATGATATGTATAATTATAATATAATATTTTACATTAATACATATTATATGTTATTAATACCACTAATATGCTAAATATTTACAAAAAATATCATATATACAGAAAATATTTGATACCCATGGATAAAGTATTATTATTATATTCAGGCGGCCTTGACACATCTGTTATGGCAAAGTGGATTCAGAAGGAAATGAAGAAAGAGGTTGTTACACTCACATTGAACATAGGCAACAGCAATCTTCAAAAAATAAAGGAGAAGGCTCTCGGGCTGGGAGTTTCTGATGCAATAGTACTGGATGTAAAGAACGAGTTTTCAGAAAAATATATTGCAAAAGAGATTTATGCAGACGGCATGTATGAGGGTTACCCCCTATCTACTGCTATTGCGAGGCCGCTGATGGCAGAAAAAGCGGTACTGTATGCTGAAGAATATGGCTGCAACACAATTGCACATGGTTCAACAGGCAAGGGCAATGATCAGGTAAGATTTGAGGTTACAATGAAAGCCCTCAATGAAGATATAAATGTAATCGCACCCGTAAGGGATTGGAATATGAACAGGCCGGATGAGATTAAATATGCAAAGGCAAACGGTATAGATATCCCCATGGGTGGAAAATATTCCGTTGATGAAAACATATGGGGGAGGTCGGTTGAAGGATCGAGTATAGAAACTGTATCAAATCCGCTTGAATACGATGTTTATGAATGGGTTAAGCCCCTTGAGGAAACAGGAAATGGCGATATAATAGATATTGAATTTAAAAATGGGGTTCCCGTTTCACTGAATGGAAAACAGTACGCCCTTAAAGAACTTGTGGAGAAACTGAACGTTATAGCAGGGAACAATGGAATAGGGCTTATAAATCACATGGAAGACAGGGTAACCGGAATTAAAAGCCATGAAGTCTATGAGGTCCCGGGAGCTATGGCTATCATACAGGCACATAAAATGATGGAATCACTTACCCTGAATAAATCTGAACTGGATATTAAAAATTATATGGATAATCAATGGTCAAATTTTGTTTACAATGGATTATGGTATGACCCGGTGATGGAACACATAAACCAGTTTGAATCCAGCATAAATAAATACGTCAATGGAAATATAAAATTGAAGCTTTACAAGGGGAATATAGTAATGCAATCTATAGAAAGTGAAAATTCAATATACAACTATGATAAGATAAGCTATGACAACAGCAATTTCAATCAGGACTCAGCTAAAGGATTCATAGATATTTACAAAAACAATACAGTATATGCTAGCAATGCCAGGAAAGAGAAAATAAAATTAATCCAGTAAAATTTATTTATTCTATATTGGGATTGACAATTATGAAAATATGGTCTGGCAGTGCAGCGCCTGAATCGGGCAACGAAGCGTACAGAATTATGCTTGAGAAAGATATTGATGTTGATAAGTACCTTATACCCTATGAAATTTTATCATTAATGGCATATAACCTCAACATATATGAGAGAAATATATCTGATAGAAATAACTCAAAAGCAACTCTAAAGGAGCTTTTATCCCTGTATAATAGAAAAATTTCACTTGATCCAGATCTTGAAGATGTGCATGGGAATATAGAAAACATAGCTATAAGGGAAACAAATGGGGCTGCGAATAATATGAGGATGTTCATGTCAAGGAATGAACAGGTACATACCGATGTGAATTTTTTCCTTATTGATATCCTTCTGGAATACGAGAAAATCATATACAACACAATTACAGGGTTAGAGAAGTTAACACAGAATGGAATTATGCCGGGATATACACATTACAGGCAGGGCATGCCAGTTACATTCCAGACCTATGTTGATTTCATTAAAAATATAATGGTATATAACTTCAATAATATTGATTCAATATTAAATGAATTGAAAGAGCTCCCATTAGGCTATGGTTCCGGTTTCGGTTCAATGTCCGATGCAAATTTCAAAGAAGTTGCAGAATATATGGGGATGAAAAAGCAGATAAAGAATCCATTATTCTCTTTCATGCTTTATTCAGACAATTATATCAAAGTTTTATCCGCAATAAATTCATTTTTAATAGATATATCAAGAATATTCCAGGACATGATAATTTTCAGCGGAGATGAAATGAAGATTATTGAATTGCCAGCAGGATATGTTACTGGAAGCTCATTGATGCCAAATAAAGTTAATCCTGATTTTCTTGAAATATTCCAGGGATATGCGGCAAAATCCATTTCACTGATGAATTTGCTATATTCCGGGACGATAAATAAGACAACCGGGTATCATAGAGATTTCCAGATATTAAAGGATGAAGTAATACCGTTTATGGTTGAATTAAAGGGTGTGTTAAATGGGTTTCCAGAATTATTCTCCGGAATTAAGTTCAATAAAGAGGCCAGTGAAAGAATAATAGGCAATTCCATTTATGCAACATACAATTCAAAGTTAAATTTTAAAAATAATGGGAACTGGAAGGAATCCTATAAAATGACTGGGGACATGATTAGGTCAGGAAAAGCGTTGAAGCCATATATGCCAGAGGATGTAGTATCATACAGGAATTTTGATTTTATCAGGGATAAAATAGAAAATAATATTTCTTCTATGGATAATAGCAAAAACAGGTTATTGAAAATGGTAAATGATATAATATCTAATTTATAAAGTGGATAACTTACCAATTGTCCCCATAATTTTGTGTGTTTATGCAGGGCACATCTTTTTGGGCATGGGAGACATATTTGATCACCTTATTAAGCTACACCCTCCAAAGTACTTCTTAAGTTCTTTTTACCGAAATGCAGGAAATACCCCCTACAATCCATTATAAATATCCACATAGAACTACCAATAAGCTCCCAGGCATATGATAAAGGATCAGAAAGATTTAATTTTTGTGGGTTAAAAAGGAAGAATAGTGTTATGACTATTACAATCGATATCAAAGCTGTGGGCAATGTCCTTAGGAACTGCTTTTTTGTTATTCTCATTGACAAATACAGCCCGGGCAAATAGACATACGCAATGACGGACATAACCACTGCAATAGCAACAGTTAATACAGTTTCAAAAAATGGAAATCTCATTCTTTTTTCACCCTCACATATACAGTTGTTTTGATATTAGTTCGGGGAGCTTGTGCCCTTTTTATAGCTATTGCCTTTGATAGATAAAATAGTGCTATACCCATTATGATGAAATTAAGATGGCTATAAACAAAATAATGAAAAGTGCCCATTTGGAGGTGTACACTTTTTGCGTAATAGAAAAAGATGACAGCGTATAACATATATGCTGTATATCCTAATATTGCGTATATTAAATATTTTTTCCAATAGTGTATCATATGTGGACTCCTCTGTAATATATAGCTACCATCAATATGCCTGTCATAACCTTTTGTTGCTCATAATGATATTAACACGTAAATATATAAATATTGGTAAAATTATTAGAAAATAATTTATTGTTTATTAATTTGTCAATTAATTTTTATATTTATGACTTACCAGTTCCTTCATCAATAATTTTCACACACAGATAAAAAAATATATAATTATATGAAACATTAAGAGAATATATGATAGACACTGTGGCAATTGAGAAAAAATGGAAAGACTACTGGTTTAACAATAATATCTTCGCATTCAAGAAGGGTGATAAGAATTATACTATAGATACGCCACCACCTACAGTTTCTGGAAAAATGCATGTAGGACACGCATTCTCATACCCGCAGCAGGATTTTATTGCAAGATATAAAAGGATGAAGGGCTATAATGTATTCTATCCATGGGGATTTGATGATAACGGGCTACCAACAGAAAAATTTGTTGAGAAGGAAAGAAAGGTAACCATAGATAATACGCCATTAAAGGATTATATAGAAATATGCAGGGAAGTGAGCAGGGAGTCAGAAAAAGGCCTGTATCAAGCATGGTATGATACGGGCATAAGTGCTGACTTTAAGAACTATATCGACACATCATCCGATTTTTCAATTAAAATATCACAGGAAATGTTTCTTGACCTTGTTGCAAAAAAAAGGGCATACAGGGATGAAGCACCGTATATAACATGCCCAACATGCCGTACAGCAATATCACAGATAGAGATGAAGGATGCCATTATCAGCACAGAACTTGTGTATATTAATTTCAACGGCATTGAAATAGCCACAACAAGACCAGAAATGCTGGGTGCATGTGTAGCTATTTTTGTAAATCCAGATGATGAAAGGTTTAAGAAATTTGTAGGAACCACTGTAAATGTTCCGGTGTATGGATATCCTGTAAAGGTTATGTCTGACCCGTCTATTGATATGGAATTCGGAACTGGAGCTGAAATGCTATGCACCTTTGGAGACCAGCATGACCTTGAACTGTGGAAAAAATATGGCATCAAAGCTAGGATAATTCTCAAAAATAACAGGATAAATGACGGGAGCGTTATTATTAACATGCCAATAAAGGATGCAAGAAAGAAAATTATTGACGAGCTTCAGAGTAAAAATTATATAATAAAAATTGAAAAAATAAAACATTCCGTAAATACCCATGAAAGGTGTGGAACTCCTATTGAAATAGGAATAAGCAAGCAGTGGTATATAAAAGATCTTGATATTAAAAATGAACTAATAGAATTCGGGAATAAAATAGAATGGGTACCAGGGCACATGAAAACAAGGTATGATAACTGGGTAACAGGGCTGAAATGGGACTGGTGCATATCCAGGCAGAGATACTTTGGTGTTCCTTTCCCTGTATGGTATTGTGACAATTGCGGTGAGATTATTCTTGCTGGAAATGAAGAACTTCCGGTGGACCCGAGGCTGGATAATAAAAAAAGAAAATGTGAAAAATGCGGGTCTGATAATATAGTTCCGGAAACCGATGTTATGGATACATGGGCAACTTCATCATTAAGCCCAACATTATATCTTAAACACATAAACCAGATGGATTTATACCCGATGGACTCCAGGTTCCAGGGGCACGACATAATTACATCATGGGCTTTTACCACAATACTGAGGTCGTATTTACATTACGGCGAAATACCATGGCGCAAAATAGTCATCAGTGGGAATGTTTATGATCCCTTTGGCCAGAAAATGAGCAAAAGCAAGGGAAATATAGTTGAACCGCGGGCAATTATAGAGAATTATGGCGCAGATGCACTGAGATACTGGGCATCAACAACCATGCAGGGGGAGAACATAAAACTAAGGGAACAGGACCTGATGAGGGGGCGCAAAACAGTAATAAAACTGGAAAATTCATTGAAACTTATTATGATGCTTGCAAATAATAAAAAACCCGGGAACACAATACCGGAGTTTCCTGTAAATAGATGGATAACTACAAAGATGGAACGCACCATAAAAGAGGTAACAGAGTATATGGAAAATAATGAAATCATGAAAGCCAGAATAAGCCTTGATAAATTTTTCTGGAATGAATACTGTGACAATTATCTTGAAATGATAAAAAACGAATCATCCAAAGATGACAGGAGAGATGAAACACTTTCGACTGCATTTTCTGTATTTGAAAATATACTTAAGATGTACTCACCCATAATGCCATTTATAACTGAAGAGCTTTTCCACCAGGCTAATCCATCTTTTTCAGGCAGCATAGGCCTTGAGCCGTATCCTGAATTTGATGGGCAGATGATTTATAATGAAGAAAATGAAGTTGATTATATAATAGGCGTAATAGACAAAATACGGAATCTGAAAAGCCAGATGAAACTGTCAATGGCAGCACCACTGGACATTTTAAAATTGCACGGAGATGCTAAAATTATACAAAAATATGATTATATACTGGAAGGAATGATGCACATAAATAGTATGGAAATAATAAATTCAGAGGATACTTACATTGAAAATTAATAGATATCCAGGTACTTATTAATCTCCCAGTCCGTGACCTCTGACCTGAACTCATTCCATTCATTTTCTTTTATGCGCAGCAGATTATTGAATACAGATTCACCGAATATTTTCTTCATCAATTCACTGTTGCGGAATGATTCTATAGCCTGTCCAAGTGAACCTGGCATGGACTTTATCCCATTCTTCTGCCTTTCTGCTAAATCCATTTCAAATATGTTCTTCTCAATTGCTTCCGGAGGATTTATTTTATTTTCTATGCCATCAAGGCCCATGCCAAGTATTGCAGCAAATTGCAGGTACTGGTTTCCAGCAGCATCAGGG
>JAKAAU010000023.1:2294-11213 GCA_021802165.1 Thermoplasmata archaeon | reverse complement strand
TTGGTTAATATTTCTGGCATTTATAAAAAATAATAAATACATTTTATTACTAATCTGATAATGACTGAAGATTTTTACCAGAACATAGATGTAAATAAAGGATCAATTGATATCGAGAATGAAATCAGGAAGTACTGGCAGGATAATAAAATAATTGAAAATATACTACATAAAGATCGTGGGCTTAAACAATATACATTCTTGGAGGGCCCACCCACCGCCAATGGGCGGCCACATGTTGGGCACCTCATGACCAGAACTGTGAAAGATACAGTAATGAGGTACAAATATATGTCCGGTTATGACATAGGCAGGAGAACCGGTGGATGGGACTGCCACGGTTTGCCAGTGGAACTGGAGGCAGAAAAGCATTTCGGGTTCAATACAAAGAAGGAAATAGAGAGTTTTGGCATCGAGAAGTTCAATGAATACTGCCGCAACAGTGTTTTCACATATATAGATGAATGGAACAGAATTGACAGTGAAATCGGGTACTGGATAGATGAAAAGGATTCCTATGTTACCCTGAGAAATGATTATATGGAAAGTGAATGGTATGCCCTCAAGAAAATGTTCGACGGGGGCATGCTTGTAAAGGACTATAAAATTGTTCCGTACTGCCCACGTTGTGGAACCTCATTGAGTTCTCATGAAGTGGCACAGGGATATAAAAATACAGATGACACTTCAGTTTATGTAAAATTTCGCATAAAGGGGAGCACAAACAGGTATCTGCTGGCATGGACCACAACACCCTGGACACTCCCATCAAATGAACTTCTGGTTGTTAACAAAGATTTCCAGTATTCACTGGTATCATTAGAGGGAAACGAATATTACCTCCTTTCAGACATGGTCAACTCACTATTCAAAAATCCTACAGTAATTAAAACCGTGAAGGGGGCAGATCTTGATGGATTGGAATATGAGCAGCTCATGCCATTTCTGGATGTGGGCAAAAACGCGCTTAAAGTCGTTACAGGAGATTTTGTAACTGCAGAGGACGGAACAGGAATAGTGCACGCAGCCCCTGCATTCGGTGCTGATGACTTTGACATAGCAAAAAAGTACGGCATTGATCTTGTAAACCCTGTGGATACTGAAGGAAAATTTGATTCCAGCGTTCCATGGAAGGGAAAATTTGTTATGGACGCAAATCCGGAAATCATAGGATATCTAAAGGAAAACAAGCTTCTATTCAAAAGCCAGAAAATAAAGCATACATATCCATTCTGCTACAGGTGCTCAACAAAGCTTCTGTATTACCCCCTGGATGCTTGGTTCATAAGGGTATCAACCATAAGGGATTTGCTCAAGAAAAATAATGATCGTGTAAACTGGTATCCAGAATATCTAAAGTATGGGCGGTTCGGAAACTTTCTTGAGGATGCCAAGGATTGGGCTCTGAGCAGGAACCGTTACTGGGGAACCCCACTACCTGTATGGAAATGTAGCAATGGGCATTACCTTGCAATAGGAAGCAGGGACGATCTGGAGAAATATGGGGGAAGCATCCCGGACGACCTGCACAGGCCTTTCATAGATGCAGTGAAGCTTAAATGCCCAGAATGTTCAGAATCCATGGCCAGGGAACCATATGTTATAGATACGTGGTTTGACTCCGGAAGTGCAACATACGCAGCCATGCATTATCCGTTCAACAAAAAATTCAGTACAGATGGCATACCGGTTGATTTTATAACAGAGGCTATAGACCAGACAAGGGGCTGGTTCTACACGCTTCATGTAATCGCCTCATTGCTCTTTGGCAGGAATGCATATAAAAATGTGATGTCCATGAGCTTTATACTGGACGAGCATGGGCAGAAGATGAGCAAGAGCAAGGGAAACTTTGTAACTGCAAATGATTTTATAGCCATGTACGGCGCTGATCCTGCCAGGCTGTTCTTCTACACGGGGGCACCATGGAATTCAAAATCCATAGATAAAAAACTTATAAATGATACCAGCAGGAAGGTATTCGGCACCCTGTCCAATGTTTACTCGTTTTTTGCATCCAATGCAAATCTTGATGGGTTCATATTTGAAAAGCTTGAGGCTCCGGACAACCTACTTGATAAATGGATTCTTTCAAGGTTGAATTCTACCATTGAGAATGTTAGAAAAAACATGGATGAATTCGATATGCATATAGCCCTCAGGAATCTTATGGATCTTATCAACGATTTTTCTAATTACTATTTGAGGCTCTCCAGAAAAAGATTCTGGGAGGGAGATCTGGATGACAGCAAAAGAAAGGCATACGAAACCCTTTATTATACACTGATAAATATTATAAAAATGCTCGCTCCCCTGGCACCATTTTACACAGAATATATGTACCTGAAGCTCTCCGGGCCACAAAGATCAGTGCATTCAGAACAATATCCTGAACCTGATGGCTATTATATAGACACAGAACTGGAAAATGAGTTCAAATATGCAATATCTGTGATGGAGCTTTCCAGAAGGGCCAGGCAGGAATCTAATATAAAGGGGAGGCAGGTTGTCAGTGAGGTTCTCATTTACAGTGACATGAACATAAAAGAATCCATACTTGATATAATATCCCCAGAACTCAATTCACAGAGCATCAAATTTATAAAAGAGGACCAAAAACCTGTAAAAGTAACAATAAAACCAGTATTCTCAAAGGTTGCACCTTTATTAAGGGGAGATACCAATAATTTTACAGAATACCTGGCAAAAACCAATTTATACGGTGAACTCAAAACAAAGGGCAAAATATCCTACGAAGGCCATGAATTCACACAGGAATATCTGGATGTCCATGAAGAACCACTGGAAACTTATGCATATGCAGGCGATGAAAAAACAGGCATATCTGTTTATATTAACAGGCAAATAGACGAAAATCTTATGCTGGCTGGATATGCAAGGGAAATTATAAGAAGAATCCAGATAATGAGAAAGGACCTGGACCTTGAATACTCACAGAACATTGTTACAGAGATAAATGCAGAGGGGGATATCAGGAAATCTGTTGAAAGGTTCGCGGATCTGATAAAGAACGAAACTCTCAGCACAGAAATAAAAATTTCAAGTAATCCTCAGGGAAAAATTTGGGATATTTCCGGTGAAAATGTTGGAATTTATGTAAAACCTGTCAGTTGATTCTTTTTAAAACAACAAACTGCCTTACCAGTGATTTGTGCTGGTACACAGGCACAACATTTTCTATTGAAAAATAATCCCTTGCATATTCAAGAAATTCGGTGTTATTTATTATAATGGAACACCTTCGTCCACTCTTCAAAAGTTCATAGAATTTTTTAAACGATTCCCTGTACAGTTCAATGATATCATGATTATCTATACCAGAGCTTCTCCCGTACGGCATGTCTGTTACTATTGCATCCACAGGGTACCCCGTGTCAAGCTCTGATATATCCTTGTTGTAAACAGTATAATCTTCAATTTTAAAATATTTGAAATTGAGTTTTGTACCCATCACCATGTTAAGTGAGGAATCGTTGCCTATTATTTTCCTGCCAAGCAGGGCTGCTTCAATGAGTATTCCTCCTGTTCCACAGAAAGGGTCCAGTACCGATTCTCCCGCAACTGTAACTGAGGTATTCACAAGATATCTGGCATATTTTGGGTGAAGGGATACAGGTGAGAAAAAAGGTCTCATGGGTGCGCGTCTATCCTCAAATGCTTTTTTATTCCTTTCGTAAACTACAATGGAGAGGTACCATTTATCAATTAATACTGCTCTTATCCTGAAATCAGGATTTTTGAAAGATACCCTTCCTGTGCCGCCAATAAGTTTTCCTATTTCCGATTCCAGGTTTTCAGCCTGTTCTTTCACGGCTCCAGAAACCCTCACATAGAATGATCCAGCAGGTAGTCCTGTCCCTGAAAGTTTTCGATAATCTATGTTTTCATCAATAACCAGTGAAATAAAATTCACAAAGGCAGAATTCTTTAATTTATCAGGGTCTCCTTCAATTAGCACATATTTCTGCCTGCGTTCAATTATATCAAAACTACGATACGTCTGCTCTATATATTTTATTTCTGTGCAGGCAATTTCACTGTTCTCTCCAGATACCTCAAGAACGTACTTACTGCTCATTTTTTTCTTTTTTTAGGTTTGATTTTTCCAGTTCCTTTTCAAGGTCCGAGTAAAGTGATTCATAAATCTTGTTCATCCTTTTTATTGTCCTCTTTATGGCAGCCTGTGGTTTCCCGGTACTTACCTTCACATATAGCTGGGGATTGTCGATCTCGGGGTGTTTTATGTAATAATAAGAATCTACAACTTTGTCATCTTTCAATATTTCCTCTGCCAGTGGTCTAAGGAGGGTATTATCATAATTTATCATTTCCAGTTTAATTGAATCTTTGTCCTTTGAAATAATATTAAATTTGGTATCCATACAGCCCTATTTTAAATTAGTATATATTTATTATTATCAATGTGCCTTTATGTGAAGGTTAAGACCTCTGTCAATGTTACGCTATATCACGTTGCTGTATCTTTATGTATGTAATCCATAAAGAAAGATATTTAAATATTAAAGTATTATATGGTAAAGAAAGGATATTTAATCCTGGTTAAAGGTGAAAGAAAATGGCAGAATTACCACATCTGAATTTAGTTATAATAGGGCATGTCGATCATGGAAAATCTACCTTCGTAGGCAGACTATTGTTTGAGCACGGAGAAATCCCGCAGCATATAATTGATGAGTACAAGAAGGAATCTGAGGAGAAGGGCAAGGCAACATTCGAGTTTGCCTGGGTTATGGACCGGTTCAAGGAAGAGAGGGAAAGAGGAGTTACAATCGATCTTACACACAGGAAATTCGAGACTGACAAGTACTACTTTACAATCATTGATGCTCCAGGTCACAGGGACTTCGTTAAAAATATGATAACAGGAACCAGCCAGGCAGATGCCGCAGTTCTTGTAGTTTCATCCAGAGAGGGAGAAGGAGTTATGGCACAGACAAGGGAGCATGCTTTCCTTGCAAGGACACTTGGTGTACCACAGTTGATTGTTGCAATAAACAAGATGGATTCAACACAGCCACCGTACAGCGAAAAGAGATTCAATGAGGTAAAGGAGCAGGTCACAAAACTTCTCGCACCTATAGGTTACAAGGATGTCCCGATCATACCAATGAGTGGTTACAAGGGAGATAACATAATGAAGGCAAGTGCAAACCTTTCATGGTGGAAGGGCCCAACAATTATGGAAGCACTGAACAACCTCAAAGTTCCTCCGAAACCCACAGACAAAGCACTTAGAATACCGGTTGAAGATGTGTACTCCATTACCGGAATAGGAACAGTTCCTGTAGGAAGAGTTGAAACTGGAGTCATAAAAATAAATGACAAGGTAACTTTCATGCCTGCTAACAAATCCGGTGAGGTTAAATCAATAGAGGAGCACCACACAACAATGCCGAAGGCAGAACCAGGAGATAACATAGGATTCAACGTAAGGGGAATAGCAAAGAACGACCTGAAGAGGGGAGATGTCTGTGGGCCAGCATCCGCACCACCTACAGTTGTAAAATCATTTACAGCGCAGATAGTAGTTCTCCAGCATCCCAGTGTTATCGCTGCGGGATACAAACCAGTATTCCATGTTCATACAGCACAGATAGCATGCAGATTTGATGAAATCATAAGAACCATAAATCCCAAGGATGGAACCACTTTGAAGGACAAACCAGATTTCATCAAGGCAGGGGACATAGCTGTGGTAAAGGTTATACCAGACAAGCCTCTTGTAATAGAGAAAGTATCTGAATTCCCACAGCTGGGAAGGTTCGCAATCAGGGATATGGGCATGACCGTTGCAGCCGGTCAGTGCATAGACCTTGAAAAGTCAACTGTAGCGTGATGATATATGGCATACAAAGCAAGGATTTCACTGAGTGGCACAGAAAACAAAATAGTTGACGTTGTTTGCGATGAAATCAAATCAATAGCAAAAAGAACAGGAGTAGAAATACATGGACCTGTTCCACTGCCTACAAAAAAACTTAAAGTCCCTGTGAGGAAGAGTCCTGATGGAGAAGGTTCTCCAACATGGGACCGCTGGGAAATGAGAGTGCATAAACGCCTGATGGATGTGGATGCTGATGAAAGAACATTGAGGCAGTTAATGAGGATATCCATACCTGATGGGGTTAGAATCGAAATACAGATCAAAAGTTAAATTATTTTAGCTTTTAAATAAATTTTAACAATAATTAAATAATGATTTTTCATACAGGATTATAGAATTTAAACGGTGTTATTAATGGGGCGAAAAGAAGAGAATGTTGCAAAAGCAATGAAATTAGTTGAACATCCAGAGTTAATAAGGAATATTGATATAGCAGCTCATATTGACCACGGAAAAACCACACTTAGTGATAATCTTATTGCCGGTGCTGGGATGATGAGCGAGGAGCTTGCCGGAAAACAGTTACTGCTGGACTACGATGAACAGGAGCAGGCAAGGGGAATAACAATAAACGCTGCAAATGCTTCCATGGTTCATGAAGTTGATGGAAAAGAGTACCTCATCAACCTTATAGATACTCCAGGGCATGTTGATTTTGGCGGAGATGTCACAAGGGCTATGAGAGCCGTTGATGGAACTGTCATTGTAGTTGATTCAGTTGAGGGCGTAATGCCACAGACAGAAACTGTTGTAAGGCAGGCACTGAGGGAGAGGGTTAAGCCTGTACTTTTCATTAACAAGGTAGACAGGCTGATCAATGAACTGAAGCTGAACGGCGATGAAATGCAGAAGCGTTTCATAAAAGTTATTACCGATGTAAATAAGCTAATAACAAAATACGCTCCAAAGGAATTCGCAAATGACTGGCTTGTTAATGTAAAAAATGGAACCGTTGCCTTCGGTTCTGCATACCATAACTGGGCACTTTCAGTTCCGGCCATGGGGCTGTTTAAAGTCACTTTTAAAGATATAGCTGATCTGGTTGCAGCTGGCAAACAGAAGGAACTGGCCAAAAGGGCCCCATTACATAAAGTAGTTCTTGATATGGTAATTAAGAACCTTCCAAATCCAGCAGTTGCACAGAAATACAGAATACCACAGATATGGCATGGAGATCTTAACAGCGAGATAGGGAAGGCCATGGAATTGTGCGACGATAATGGTCCTGTGAGCATGATGATCACCAAGATTCTCATAGACCCGCACGCAGGAGAAATAGCCGTTGGCAGGGTTTTCTCTGGAATAATAAGAAAGGGCAGTGAGCTCTATGTTACAGGGGCAGGAAAATCTAAGGTTCAGTTATTATCCATGATGGTAGGTCCTGACAGGATATCCATAGATGAAATAGCAGCAGGGAATATAGCCGCTGTTGTTGGGCTCAAGGGTGCAATAGCAGGTTCAACAGTATCATCCATTCAGGAAATGGAGGATTTTGAACCAATGTCCCATTATTCGGATCCAGTGGTTACACTTGCCATTGAAGCAAAGCATACCGCTGATCTTCCCAAGCTTATTGACGTTTTAAGATCAGTATCCAAGGCAGATCCGTCCATACAGGTTGATATAAATCAGGAAACCGGAGAGCATCTTATATCTGGAATGGGAGAATTGCATCTGGAAATAACAATGTACAGGATAAAAAACGATTATCACGTTGACGTTGTTACATCTGCACCGCTTGTTGTATACCGGGAAACCGTTGATAAGGTAGGGGGCCCATTTGAGGGAAAATCCCCCAATAAACATAACAGATTCTACTTTAAGGTGGAGCCACTGCCGGAGGGTGTTGTCCAGGCAATACTTGATGGTAAGGTACCCGATGGATCCAAAATAAAGGATAAGAAAGCAGTTGCAGCAATACTTGAAGAGGCAGGTCTTGACCATAATGAAGCAAGGAGCCTGGTATCTGTACACGGAGCCAATATAATGCTAGATATGACAAAGGGAATACAGTACCTTGACGAAACCATGGAGCTCTTAATAGAATCATTCAATGAATCCCTTGATAAGGGACCACTGGCAAATGAAAAGGTATATGGACTAAAGGTAAGCCTTATGGATGCCAAACTTCATGAGGATAGCATACACAGGGGTCCGGCACAGGTAATACCAGCTGGCAGAAATTCAATATACGGTGCAATGTGCCAGGCCGGGAGGGTTCTTATGGAGCCCATGCAGAAGGTTTACATCAGCGTACCACAGGAATTAATGGGCCCTGTTACAAGTGAACTTCAGCAGAGGCGTGGAGTTGTGGAGGATATGCAGCAGACCGGTGATGAGATCACAGTCATAGCAAACGCTCCTGTATCCGGTATGATCGGATTTGCCTCAGCAATAAGAAGCGCCACAGGTGGAAAGGCCATATGGAGCTCAGAAAACTCAGGATACCAGCGTGTGCCCTATGAGCTGCAGGCTGGAATTGTAGCCAAGATAAGGGAGAGGAAAGGACTCAAGCCTGAACCATACGACGAGACGTATTATTCCTCTCTATAAACCATATTTTTTGCATAGTATTTTATTTTTTAACGTATTACATTTTTTATGAAATCAATATGTCTGAACGGGCATCCAAGAATAAAACATGAATTAAGGTGCACTGTCTGCAATGAACCCTTTGAAATAATACCAGAAAAAAAGTTCTCTGACAATCTGGATCTGAATTTTGACTATATTAAAGAGAAAGTAACACTGGGGGAAGTTTTTACCCCTGTGGTGGATCTGAACAGCAATTTAGATCTTAAACTGGATTATTTTTTCCCAACATATTCCTATAAAGATCGGGGTACAAGAAATCTCATATCATATATAAAAACCAATGAAAAGGAATTTCATGTTACCGCAATCAATGAGGATTCATCGGGAAACGCCGGCGCCTCTGTAGCAGCATACGGGGCCCGGGCAGGTTACAGGGTAAACATATATGTGCCCAGAAG
>JAKAAU010000023.1:0-2284 GCA_021802165.1 Thermoplasmata archaeon | reverse complement strand
CAAATGAAAACAAAATCAGGCAGATAAGCAGTTATGGTGCCAGCATTATAAAGATTGATGGTACCAGAGATGCGGTTCAGGAAGCTGCAGAAAAATCCCCGGGTTTTTACGCATCACACATACTTAATCCGGAATTCCGTGATGGGATAAGAACACTGGCATATGAAATATTCCTCCAATCGCAGAAGATGCCAGACAACATATTTGTACCTGTCTCTGCAGGAACCCTGCTATCGGGGCTTTATAGTGGCCTGTCCCACCTTTACATGTCAGGGGAAATTGCAAAAATCCCAAAAATTATAGGGGTGCAGCCTGAAAATATTTCCCCACTATGCTCTCTGGCAAACGGTTTGCAGTATAATCCCGATAACAGCCTCTCCTCAATTGCAGACGCTCTTGTGGCGAAGCGCCCGGTACTCATGAAGCTAATGATGAGGATAATGAATAATGAAAACAGCTGTGTTTCTGTGTCAGAGAGTGAAATCATGGAGGCAAGAAAAGATCTAGCCCTGAAAGGTTTTTACACAGAATACAGTTCCGCCACGGTATATGCTGCATACAGAAAGGGGCACTACAGTGGAAAATCCATGCTGGTGTTAACCGGGAATGGATTGAAAAATTAACGGTAGTCCTTTCCGTTGATGGTATAATAGTAGGATACCGGTATTCCTGCATTCTTTACTGTAAGCGATACAGAACAGTATTTTTCCAGTGAAAGGTTTATTGCTTTTTTTACAGAATCTGGGTCCACTTCCCCATCGAAGATATAATGTATCTCTCCAAATTTTAGCATTTTTGGATCAGTATCCCTTTTCTCTGCTGTAACCTCACACCTATAATTTTTTACATCCTTTCTCATTTTTTTAAGGATATTCAGCACATCATCGCTGCTGCACGCGCCCATAGCCAGCATTAAAAGCTCTGTGGGTGAGTGGTACTGATCATTTCCAACAATAGAATTCTTTATTTTTACATCATATTTTCCATCATCCGATATAAAACCCACATCTTTATCAAATTTAAAGGATACTTTCATATCTCACAATATATATTATTGATATAAAACATTTAACTTTGAAATTTGGATATAACATATACCAGATAACCAGGTACAGACAAAATGTAAGTTAAGATGAAATAAATTTCCCTATGATTCTCTCTACCATGTCCTCCGGCAGCCCGGTTTCTTCAGCAACTTCCGAGAAATCGAGTTTTTCAAGGTATTCATAAATCACCTTTCTGTAAAACCCATCGTATTCTGATGCCCGCTCCCGCAGTTTTTCAATTATTAAATCCTTCCTTCCCACAGCTTCACTCCTTTTTCTGTCAAGGCTTTCTATTTCATCATTTACTGATTTAAGCCTGTCTATAAGGCTGAGTGTATTGCCTTCAGTATCGTGATCAGGATAGCTTATCTCCCTCTTTTTAATTTCCATGAAATTTCTGGAATAATCTATGGTAATGGTTGAGAAGCCCATGGACCTGTACACTTTCCTGGGCGGGCCTATGGTAGATGGTATGCTTCCACTGGTGCTTATAAACCCCAGTTTCTCCAGAATATCAAGTTGTTTATTTATCGCCTGCTGGGAAACTCCAATCATCTTACTCAGTTCAAGGGCATATGAATCATAATTGGCGAGTGTTTTCAGCATCTCCCTTCTGGTACCGTTTTCCAGTGCCATTAAAATATTCCATAGTTCGTCATCCATAAAAACACCCGAAAAAATAAAAATATATATTTAGTCTATTCTAACTGCCCTTCCGCCGTTTTTGCTGTTTAGCTTCTTAATAGTTATATCAAGGACGCCATTGGTGAATTTTGCTATTACACTGTCAATATCCACGCCTGTGTTGAATTCTATATTTTTATAGTACTTCCTGGACCCTTTATCAACTTTCAGTTCTATGTTGTTCTCATTTACAATGAGGTCTATGTCTTTTTTGTCCACTCCAGGCAGTTCATAGGTTATGTACACATTTTCTTTGTCCTCGTTGAGATCTGTTAATGGTTCCCTGTAGCCTTCCTGGCTTTCGTTTCTCTGTCCAATGGAATTTCTTGGAACATTTCCGAATTCCTGAAATACCGGTTTCCCATCAGGCCCGACCTTATAGCTGAACCCGTACACATACGGACCCATTATTTTGCTGTTCGAGTCGTCCTTCATTATGGATTCCCAGAACCTAGCAATTTCCTTGTTAATTTTTCTCATATCCAGTCCAAACTCATCGTACATGTCGTTAAATATATCATCCCAGTCATCATCTCTTCTTCCATTCATTATTA
>JAKAAU010000022.1 GCA_021802165.1 Thermoplasmata archaeon | reverse complement strand
CTGAGAAACAAGTTTTTAAATTTTATATTAGTTACAATATTTAACTTGAAAATACCTTAAATACAAATTGGACTATCAACAACTATTCAGCATATTTATATAGAATGTGGGTTATATATGTCTCTTTGATTGTGTTTAATTTATAATGACCATAACCAGATAACATGAGGATATACATAGCATCAAAACTGATAGGTGGCAATCCACTTTATACCCGTATTGTTAATTAAGACAGTCATACTGGAGGTGATTTTTGATCTACTGGTTAGCTTGGGAAGATGTCACTTAGATTTCGCTCGCTCCATTCATAGTTATAATCCCTCACACTCCATGCATAATTTTCCCCGCGATGTGTTATTTGCTATTCATAGACATTTATCACCATCAATCAGATTTCACAGGTTTCCTGAACGATACTCTTCTTCTCATATAAATTGCATTTCCTTTGGTTACCCTATAGTTGCTGACCACAATCCTTGCCCCACAATCACAGTTTTTTATTACATTCATGGCTACAAATCTTATTATCTTACGCCCACAGTAAGGGCATGTCACTTTATCTCCTGCCTCCAATTCTATTTCCTTTACAAGAGCTGATCTTAATTCTAAAAAAGTACCGTTAAAGTCTGTGAGAATTCCCTGGTTTCCAATAAAAACCTTGATTAAATAATAATGCTTATTTACACGCTCAAAATCATCAATATAACAATCAATTCCGTATCTATCTCCAATATCCTTTAGATATTTTTCCAGTTCATTGCCTAATTCATAATTTTCATCACTCTTGGCGATTTTATCATTAACATCATTGAGAATACTTACTTTTTCTTCCTCTGTAAACGTCTTCATTAAGTCTATTACATTCTCTTTGTTTAGTTCAATTCCATCACTAAAATATTTATACGTCGTATCTGGAAAAAATTGCACCTGGTCAATCAGCCCATCATAGGTTTTTGACTTCTGGCAATACTTGGATAAATAATCGGAAATATTGTCTTTAAGGTTGTTATTTTTTTTCTTCTCAGTTAAATGCCTTCTGCCTTTATAACGCGAAATCCTGCTTTTGAATTCAATAGTATCTAATCCTTCTTCTATTATCAACTTTGCAACCTCGTCCCCTGAGGTCCAGCCGTAAGCAGTTCCAACGGGATCAGTTCGATTTTCTAGAATACTGGCAAGTTCCTTTACCTCTTGATGCGAATCTACTTCTGGGTCCATATGAAATAGTACCTGTGCTGTGACTATGGCTATGGCTTTTTTCCGCTTATTTTTATTCTTACTCAGATTCAGCATTTTGCACTCACCTGTTTATGATTCATTTCTTACTTCATTATAGTTTTTTTCGCATTATAACCACTCATGAGCTTTTGATAAACAAGTTCATAATTTATTCTTGATACTTCATCTTCTGTTCTTTATGAAATCAGCTATACGTGCAATCTGTTCCACTTTATCCGTACTAAAAACATCAAGATCACTCTTAGATATATTCCCCTCAGCAAGCAGCAGTGCAAACAGATTAATGAGCTGGGAATACCTGTAATCATATTTTCTGTCTATTTTATCCAGGAATTTTGTCAGATAATTATTAATGCCGGCGAGGTCCCGAATAGAAGTAGCCATGGCAGCAAAGTCTCTAATTCTCTCTATCATGATATCACATTCCTTCTGCAGGGCTTTATCAAAAATTCTTCTGGCTTCCTTTTTCTCGATTTTGCTCCATGAATATTCCTCCATCATTTTCCACCTCTGCATTTATTTACTTTCGATACGGCATTGAAAATATGCTTTTGCCCTCCATGCCACGTTATTGAATGTTCCTGAATAGAATATTCATGAAATATAAATAAATATTTATCATATTGCATGATCCATAAAAAGCAATTCTCGGAGTCAGTTAGAAGAAATAAGTTTTCTAAGCATTTCTGTGAATTCGCCGACATTATTATCCAGCATGGTAAAGAAAGCACTATCAGTGTCCTCAACTATTTTGATGGCTTTTCCAATCAGATCTCTTCCCTTTTCTGTTGGTGATATCATATGTGCCCTTGTGTCTACAGAATTCTGCAATCGCAGAATAAGTCCCTTTTCTTCAAGGGAACGCAATACCTTGGACACCATCATAACATCAGCATGGGCAAATTTGGAGATTGCTACCTGCGTAGTTTCCATCTCATGGTCATTCAACCACACAGTAGAGGTTAAAAGCACGAACTGCACATGGGTCAGTCCAGATTCCCTCAAAGCCGATCTCATTCTCCTCTGCCACAGATTTGTAGCCTGCCAGAGCAGAAAACCAGGACTATTGTCAGGTTTCCCGAATTTGGTGGTTAACTTATCCTCGGATGACATATGCTCTAACCTCACTTACTCGTACATGTCTTCTCCATGAAAATAGCCATCCTTGCAATATTTTCCATTGTCTGTGGAACTCCGGAAGTTATGCTCTCACCTATTCCCTCTTCTATCCCTTCTTTACTTGTGCAGAGAACTGTTATGTGATTTGTGAGACGAATCTTTCCATCCGGAAAATCAGAAAATGTATGTATGAACTTTATTGTTGCTTTCAAATCGTCGATAACGGTTTCAACTGTGTAGCCCTTATCAGGATCAGCCATGGTAATTCGGTAATTCAAATATTCCTGCCCCTCCATTTTGATTTTCCCGTTAGTTCCTTCCATGAATTCTCCGTCAATGGATATGTCCTCAATTCCGTGGTCCCATAAAGGCCATGATTCAACGTTGCTGTAGAGGGCCCAAATTTCATCTCTTCTAGCATCTGTTACTATGCTGTGTTCAAATTCCCATGTCATTATATCACTAAAAATATATGATATGCGCATATATAATAATTGCGATTATTATTTTATTTTATCTGTTCGGCTAATATAATAATTAGATCAACCCTCAGAAACCATGTAAAAGTGAGATTTTCAATCATATTATATTCAAACTCTTGCTTCAAGGGTTTTGTCCGCTGGAAACCAGAAAATTTGTAAATTATAAGAGCATTCTATATAGGGGAATCTGATGGTAAATGAATGGAATCCAGAGCATTATGATAACAAGTTAGGCTATGTATCAGAATTGGGAAAAGGAGTTGTATCATTACTCGACCCCAAATCCGGAGAAAAAATACTTGATCTAGGCTGTGGAACAGGTGATCTTACTCATGAGATAGCAATGTCAGGAGCGTCGGTCATAGGCATAGACCAGTCAAATACTATGATTCAGCAGGCCCGCAAAAAATACCCACACATAACATTTATAATCGGCAATGCTGAGGAACTTGACATGAATCAGCAGTTCAATGTAGTTTTTTCCAATGCAGCATTGCACTGGATGAAGAATCCCTCAAAGGTCACAGAAGGTGTATATGGTATCTTATTGCCCGGAGGACGTTTCGTGGCTGAGTTCGGGGGAAAGGGAAATGTAGGGGTGGTTATCGATGCCCTGGAGCGCACCTTGAGTGAGTTGGGAATAAATACGCGGAATAAAAATCCCTGGTATTTTCCGAGCATCGGGGAATACACTTCTTTACTTGAAAAATATGGTTTTCAGACAACCTATGCACTTCATTTCAGCCGTCCAACTGCTATGCCTGACGGGGAACTGGGTCTCGTGCACTGGCTCAATGGGTTTGCTGAAAGTTATTTGCAGGATTTAGATCTTCCTGATCGTTCAAATGTAATTCAGAAAGTAATTGATTTGTGCCGTCCAATCCTGTACAGGAATGGCCAATGGTATATTGATTACAAGCGCCTGCGTGTAATGGCAGAGAAATGACGGGCGTTTTCTTGCACTCCATGAAAACTCTAATAGGATATTTAACCCGCTTTTAACTTAATCTCCATTCATATCTAAGTTAAATGATATCATTTTAGCGGCAAATAGTAGTATAAATTTTATTGTGACAGCTATCGTTCCCTCCTGAATATTAAAAACAGATATGTACGAGCAAAATTTTCTCATTTCACCTTTACATACAGATATACATAATTTTCTCCGACCTATTATGAATTGCTAAATATGTACAGTATAGTATACATAAAATATAAGAATATGTACAGTATACTATACAATAATGGTTACAATTGATGATTTCAAATACATTTTAACATTCTGGAAGGAATATAAAACACCAAATATTATAGAGCGTGATATACATATTGATCTGGGAATAGAGAAGATAATTGCAATTGCCGGTTCAAGAAGGTCTGGTAAAACCTATCTCATGTTCCAGTGCATGAATGAACTTTTAAAAAAAGGCGTCAAGGATGATAATATTATTTATGCGAATTTTGAAAACGAGAGACTTGTGGGAGTAGTTGCCTCTGATCTTGACAAGCTTCTCATTGCTCATAAAGAACTCTTCAATCCTGATGGGACTATATACATTTTTCTTGATGAAATTCAGGTTGTTGAAAACTGGTATAAATGGATCAGAAAAATCTATGATACCGGAAAATACAGAATTATTGTCTCTGGCTCATCTTCTGAATTGTTAAGTAGCGAAATAGCTACTTCGCTTGCAGGCAGAAATCTTACCTATACTGTGTATCCATTCTCCTTTAAAGAATATGTGACCGCAAAGGGAGTAAAAATTAACAAATTGCAGAAATATTCTATCGAAAAAGGAACTATATTCAAGATAATGGATGATTTTTTAGAATATGGATCATTTCCGGAGATAGCTATGATACAGGAAGTTTCAAGGAAGCTTGAGCTCCTTTCATCTTACTTTGACGCAATTTTCTTCAGGGATATTGTGCGAAGATACGGGGTTAGAGAGATAGGTGAGTTAAACATCTTTCTCAGAATTCTTTCCAGTAGCTATGCGTCATATTTCAGTTCAGTAAAGGCGTTCAATTATTTTAGAAGTACCGGAAGGAGGATTAGCAGGATAACACTGTTAAATTTTCTTGATTATTCCAGATCGGTTTTTCTTGTGGATATACTTGAGAAATATGAAAAGAGTGCCAGAAAGCGTATAACTATGCAATCAAAGACCTATATAACAGACATTGGAATTTCCAGGCTTTTCTCTGACATTGATAAGGGAAGGGCACTGGAGAACGCAGTTTTCATGGAATTATTGAGAAATGTTTCCACTACAGATCGTATAAATTATCTCAGGCTGAAATCGGGCAAGGAAGTAGATTTTATTCTTACAGGTAAAACCACTGAACTCATACAGGTTTCTTACGAGGTGTCTGATTCCAGTACCAGATCAAGGGAAACATCTGCCCTTGTGGAAGCCGCAACGGCTCTCGGTTTGAATGCCGGGAAAATAATAACATACGATTATGAGGGAGAAGAATCAATCAATGGAATTTTGATACAGTATATCCCATTCTGGATTTGGGCGTTATTTAAATCAAATACTTTAAACAATGCATGATCATTTAGAACAACGGGCTGATGTATAAAGTATACAGGCAATAATATATTGATGGACGACGTTTAAATTTTGATAGCCATCCAGTAGATTTAAAAATTAATCAAATAATTTAAGGCCTACCTCCGTAAAGATTTTAAAGTGATTATCAAGTGTTAATAAATTACTATTATTGTTGATAGCTACCGAAGCTATCATCGCATCCATTCTGGGAACAGCTTTTCCATTATTTTCTGCAAATATTTCCAGGTTGGAGGATAAATTCGCATCTTCTTTAGTATAATTTATTACTGGAATCCCGTGGATTTGCTCCTTATCCTTTGAATATTTATGTATACCATACATTAACTCATGAAAATTGATGGAAGAGGTAAAATAAGTTTCACCAGAATTGATAATTCTGTTCATGAGTTCCTCACCCTTTACTGACTCTTTATCCACAATCTCAATTATAACATCTGTATCAATCATTATCATATTCTTCTCTCCCAACGTCTTTCCTGACTTTCCCTTAACATTGCTTCTTTATCTGTAAAATTTATACTGCCTCTAAGTGATAAAAGAACATCCCCCTTATCTTTCGATTGTACCAGCCTATCAAGCAATTCACTGAAGCTCTCATCCGGTTGTTTGACCTTAATTAGTTCATCATAAACCGCCTTTTTTATAGTTATGGTTTTGAACATATTCTGTTTATGTTTAAACATAATATTAACTTTTTGGTGACTTACTTGTGGCTAAAAAGAGAAAAATCTCGAATAATTATATTAAAAATCCTATAGAACCTCCATCTAAAATTATTGGGGATATATGTATTGAATTAGATCCTAACTGCGAATATGTAAGTCAAGATGACATAAGAAACATATTCAATCTCACCTGGGAAGTTCAATCAGAGATAAAAATTCGGGCAGTGAGAAGTTGCAGAAACTTAAATTTCTATGCACATAGATAGCTGGAAAACAAATGTATTGTATTTTCTGGATAATATAGCTACTTTTCTATCGTCTGTATATAAAAACTAATATTCTACAGAAAGATTTAATACAGGAAGCTGTATATACGGCTATATGGTTAAAACTAAAATAACAGTATCGGTGGATAAGCCGGTGGTGAATAATGCGAAGGTAGTTTTATTAAAAAGGGGAAAAACTTTAAGTGATTATATTGAAAAATCTCTTAGAAGTCTTTCCTCATCAGAGATTATTGAAGATATATGTAATGAACTGGGACTTGACTGCAGATATATAAGTCCAGAGGATATAAAGAAGAACAGACCCAATCTCACCGGAAAAGTTCAATCAGAGACACAAATCAGGGAAATGAGAAATGAAAGAAACTCGAATTTATCTTGATACCAGCATTCTGGTTAAAAGATATGTTAATGAGGAGGGCACTGATATAATAGATAGTTATTTTCAGCTTGCGCATCAAGGGGAAACTGTCTTTTGCATATCTGAAATCAATCTCGGTGAAGCTGCTGTTGTTTTTGATAAGTATGCGAGAAAATTTGGGCTTGATGCCAGGCATCTGTTTCAGGCAATGTTAAGAGAGCTAAATGTTCTTGAACGTTCTAATTCTGTTGAAATATTTCCCGTTACGAACCAGATAATCAGAAAGGCTATAAAAGTGGTTTTTGAGCAACATGTCTATATAGTAGACGCCATCCAACTGGAAACCTGTATAGAAGCAAAAGGAGATAAATTTTTTACCGCTGATGTTGAACTTAACACTATTGCCAAAACGCTCGGCATTGAAACAGTGTTATAACTTACACACTCAAATATTACTACCAAAACACACTTATTTCATAGAATATGGAAGATTGTATATTTCCAGATATTATGAAAATACCAAAAAATATTAAACACTCTGATGCAATATAATTTTGGCAATAAGGCAGGAGGTTTGAATTATACGGTGAAAAATAGTAGAGTTTTAGTTAAGTTAGATACCCTGTCTTGTGCAGATTGATATTTTTTTCTAATGGACTACAGTGTTGTTATTGGGTTACACTGGGTGTGCCGATTTTATATGTATAATAATATTTCCACTGTCGCATTTAACATCTATAATATTTTTACTGGCAATTCCTGTCATTGCACAAGGAATCCGTGTTTTAACGGGTCCTCCGGGTTAACAATAACTTTGCACAGCTGGGTAATCCATGCTCTTCCGGTAATCTCCGGCACTATGATAATATTTCCATTAACCTTCTCGGAGGAAATTATCCTGCATTTAAATCTGGATCCTATAATGGACTCATTTGTGTACTGGCCGTTTACATCCAGCTTCCCATCATGGACGAGCAGTGCAGCCCTTGCAGCCGTACCGGTGCCGCATGGAGACCTGTCAAAGCTGTTCCCTGCAAAGGTAACAATTGCACGGTAATCATGCCTGCTGTCAGTAATCATAGCCAACGGCTTCAGATTTTTGGTACTATTAGGGTAGATTTCCTGTATTGTCTTACTTGATTTCTCCCTGATAATTTTACCATATTCCAGAAGTTTGTCTATATTTTCTGGATCAACATCAACTCCTATTGAATCAGATTCCACTATAGCATAGAAATTACCGCCATATGAGATATGTACCGGTACAATTTTTCCCTCAATGTCTATATCTATTTTTTTTACAAAATAGGATTTCACATCCACTATGGATACGGAAACCGGTTCTCCGTTTTCTACTTTTACCCTTGCCTTGACAGTACCAGCCACAGTATCATAGGTAAGCACTTTTTCACTGCCTTCAAACTGAACATATCCAAGTGCAACAAGTGCAGTGCTAATACCTATTGTGGCATGCCCGCACATATCCAGATATGAATCCGTTGTTGGATATATTACCGTGTAATCGCTTCCAGGGTTAACAGGTGGAAGTAGTACAGCCCCGAACTGATCCTTATGCCCTCTGGGCTCCTGCAATAGTGTAGTTCTTATATAGTCGTAGTGTTGAATAAAATAATTTCTTACAGATAATGCATCCGGCAAGTTTTTAGGTATGCTGTTCCAGAAAATTATGCGTGTAGGTTCGCCTTCAGTATGCGTATCTATAACATCCAGTGTTAATTCAGATTTAAAGGCCATGATATTGCAATTATTGATTTCTTAAATAGTTTGGGATAAATCTAAAACAGTTTGCCTCTTCTTAAAATATAATAAAACAAACTAATTGTTAAAGCCGCAATTGGAACCAGGAGAAGAATTAATTGCTCTGTTTTTCCCATATTCAACCCACCTGTTGTGATAAGACCTCCAAACATGGACACAGATAAGCTCAACAAGGGCCCAGACCAATTTTTCACATGAACCTTACCCCCAAAAATCTTCAATCGTCTTGAAAGTACTGCAATATAAATTATCACTGGAATAATATATTTAGGCTCATCCAGATCTATATTTATTTCCTTTCTAAAAACGTTAATGAAGGCTACATGCTCATCTCCAGAAGTAATATCAAAATTTATTTTGTTAGAGTTTAAATTCTTCAATCCCTGAGGATCAATTATGAAATTATTTCCTTCATATTCCATAGCTGAATTCTTCCTGACATATCCCTCTTCAAGAAAATTATGCCTGATTATATAAACTCCATTTTCCAGTGACAGTTTTACGTTGATGCTGTCCTCAATAGAGATTTCCTTCCAGTGATTTCCTGGTATAATCTCAGCAGAGAATCCATTTTCTCCCGTAATTTTATGATCGGAATATGTGTACATTTCTTCGGGCATTTCATATATTTTATAATTTCAAAGTAAATAAATTTAATCCAAATTATATGCCTAGCCTAAAAATTTTTATTTAACCTGCAAAAGTATTTAAATAAATATAGAAAAAGAACGTTATTTATTAAGGATATTCATTGCAGTCTCTTTCAGGATTCTGGCTCCTGTATAGAGCTGGTCTTCATCCACATCAAATGTAGGGGAATGATTCGGTGAATTTATCCCTTTTTTAACATTGCTGGCACCGAAGAAATAGTACGCTCCCGGTATTTTCTGAAGATAGTAAGCGAAATCTTCGCCACCCATATCAGGCTTTGGATGATCTATATTCTCATTTCCAATAATTTTCTCTGCAGTTTCTTCTATGTATCTGGCTACTTTTTCATCGTTAATCAGCACTGGATATCCTTTCTTGTATTCATACTCATATTCTATCCCGTATGTTAATTTTAAACCCTCTAAAATGTCTTTTATTCTTTTTATAATCTTTGCCTGTACTTCAAGGCTGAAGGTTCTCACGGTGCCTGTCAGCCTGGAATGTGCTGCTATTATATTATATCTGTATCCTGTATTTACTGTTCCTACTGTTATGACTGCCGGGTCCCTCGGATCAATTTCCCTTGAAACTATTGTATTCAGCATTTCTATGAGGTGTGCAGTAATATATACGGCATCTATTGCATCCTGTGGAGCGGATCCGTGCCCACCTTTGCCATGCACTGTAATATCAAATTCATCTGCATTTGCCATCATCTCCTTATAGAATATTGCCACATGTCCAGCTGGAACCGATCCCATTATGTGCTGCCCTATGATATAGTCAACATTTTCCAGTGCACCGTTTTTTATCATATCTATTGCGCCACCAGGGGGAAGCTCCTCTGCTGGCTGGAATATAAGCCTTATATTCCCATTTAATTTTTCCTTATCAGCAATAAGCATTCTGGCTGCACCCAGAAGCATTGCCATGTGTGTATCATGTCCACAGGCATGCATCACACCCTCATTTCTAGAAACATATGGTACCCTATTTTCCTCTGTAACAGGTAAGGCATCTATATCCGCCCTTATTGCCACTGTTTTGTTTCCTTTTCCCTTAATATCTGCTATTATTCCCGTTTCAGTTATTCTTTTAGGGGTAAGCCCCATTGCTTTCAGCTCTTCCTCAATTTTATCCGCTGTCTTATACTCCTTGAAGCTCACTTCAGGGTATTCATGAAAATACTCTCTTATCTGTAATATATACTCCTTTATTTCCATATGCAATCAATTCAATATGGCATATTAATTATTCCAGTTTAAAACTGGTAAATTAACAGATACGCTCTAAGAATATGTTATTATGCCTTTATAGTGATATTAATCATATATAATTGCTGAGATCTCGTATTATAAATATAAAAAAACAAATTAAAGATAAAAATTATTTTTTGCCTTTTTTATTAGGGTTGTATGCATAATTATTATATTTCGTACGGTACCACACAGCAGTCATGATTATTGTCACTATGACAAAGAAACCCGTTATGGCAACAGAATTACCATTCGGATCATAACCACTGTATGTTCCCGATGTAAGTGCTGCCGTGATAATGGTAATTCCAGTCATTATTATGACAAATGCCTTTATCCCCGATTCACTCCTGCATTTTGGCTCCTTTTCCTCTCTCTGTTTTTCGTTATTTTCTATAGTTTCCATTTTAACCTTAAAGCGGGAAGTCTCCTTCCGTGAGGGAGGAGATGAGAGCATAATTTTATAGGTAATAAATTCATATATATTCTAAAAAAGATGATACTGAGAGCTTATAAATTCAGAATATACCCGAAGAAGAAACAGATTGAGAAAATCAATTCAATCCTGAACTTATCATATAAATTATACAATGCAATGCTTGAACAGAGAAAAATGGCATATGAATTGAAGAAGGATTTCCATTCAAGCAATAATGTAAATTATCTATCACAGCAGAATGAACTACCTGAATTGAAGAAATATTTCCCTGAATATAGAGAAATTTATTCATTGGCATTGCAGGATGTTGCAAGGAGGCTGGATAAGGCATATGACAACTTCTTCAGGAGAATAAGGGAAAAGAAGAATGGGAAAAGGATTAAGGCAGGATTCCCGAGATTCAAATCAAGGAATAGCTATAAATCCATAACATACCCACAGTCTGGATTCAAGATAATGGATAACGGTCATCTATTTCTCTCCAAGCTCGGGGAAATAAGAATGTTCAAGCACAGGGAAATAAAGGGAAATATTAAACAGGCAACCATTAAAAAGGATAAAGCAGAAAACTACTTTGCAACCTTTATTGTGGAAGAAAACACTGAGAACAGGAATTATTCAGAGCTACCTGATAATCCCGTGGGAATAGATGTAGGTCTCATCAAACTTATAGCAACCACAGATAATGAACCAGCAGATCCACCCAAATATTTGAGAAAGTCAGAAAAGAAACTAAAAAATGCACAGAGAAACCT
>JAKAAU010000021.1 GCA_021802165.1 Thermoplasmata archaeon | reverse complement strand
TTCCGATCCCATTGCAAATTGAACATCTTCATTAATATTCCCAGAGCATAACCTTTATTCTGTTTTTGATTCATTATGTGCCATGTGAACTTACTGTCCACTATTTCCAGGCGCCACTTTTCTGCTTCTTTCCTTACTATGTTTTCATCTTCAGAATTCATTGAAAATGCGGCAGATGTTTCCCTCCACTGATTCGTGAAATACGGTTTCACAGAGGATTTTTTTGAAATATACTCAAGAAAACTGAAAGGCCTTGTTTTATCAAAGAATTTCTCGATTTTGTCATTATAATACATTATGCCACCGTTCTCCCCGAATACAGGACCGTTTATTCCCAAAAATGTTTTTAAACCATACATTACAGGTATTACATTACCACTTACTAAGGAGAAGTGAATGCCTTTTTCTACTCCTTTTCTTATGCAGGAAATGGCCTCTGGGTTGAGGATTCTATTTTGATCTGTTATGGTACCGTCCACATCCAGAACAATGAATTTAATCATCAGTGGCAATATTTATAATATTAATAAATATTTATATGAAATGAAGGACAAAGCACTTATTAACATATCAAGGGAGAGAATACGAACGTTATTTTCTGAGGCCATGAAGACAGATAATATAGAACTTGCAAAAAGATACATATCAATAATGGAAAAAATAGGAATGAGGATGAATATAATAGTGGATAGAGGCATAAAAAGGATGTATTGCAAAAAATGCAAGGCACCTTATAAACATATATCGGTTACGGTAAAAAATAAGACTGTTATTATACACTGTTCCTACTGTGGGAATATAAGAAGAATACCGTTCAATAAACAGAAAAATAAAAATTAATCCATTGTTTCTAATTCAAAGTAGACGTTAAAACCCTGAAGTGTTGCCTGTATTTTATCGGCAAACCATATTGCATCATCTGCCGTTGCCGAATCGGGCCAGTTATATACCATATCCTGTTCCCCTTTTATAAGGGCGAATCCCAGGGACCTTAATCTACCTACTACTTCACTGGGTTTTGTACCCTCGCTATTAAATATCACCTTAAGGAATGTTTTCATATTACCGTAGTCCTGCAACGTATAATTATTTTTCCTTATGTACTTCGCTTCCGATCTTTGAGGGCCACCAGTTGTATTTGTTCATAACAGCCATTATAACTGGAACGAAAAACATCCAGCTGACAAAGGTATCTATTAATACACCAAGGGCAAGACCTACTCCTATTTCCTCTATGATGCCCAGGCCACTGAAGTATAATGCACCAAATGTTGCAAATAGCAGTAATCCTAGGGTTATTATAACACCACCATTTTCTATTATGGAATTTTTAATGGCCTCATCGTTGTCCATTCCCTTTGCAATATTTTCCTGCACCTTAGTGATCATGAAGATATCATAATCTAATCCCACGGCAAGCAATGTAATGAAAACGAATAGTGGTAGGAATATAACTACCGGTAGATGAAGAAAGTAGTAGAATATTATGTACGTAATGGAGAGAGCCATCATGACTGCTGCCATCACCATAAGTATTAATCTCACCGGTGTCAGTGCAGAGGCAAGCTGTATAAGGAGTATTATAAATATTGTTATTCCTAGAATTGGAACCATATTATCAAAGGAATGGGATGTAAATGAATATGCATTGTTAAGGTATTCTGTTGTGCCACCGACATATGCTTTATAATCGGAAGGGCCGCCAACATCAGATACAATGGATGGCATCTTATTCACAAAGTTTGCTGATGGATTGCTCCATGCAACATTGGAAAGATAAACTACTATTTCCACGGATTTATTATTATGGCCTATATAGGTTGCGGTCTGGCTTTTATACTGCCCACTGTATATTGATGAAACCATATCTGTATAGTTTACCTTTTGTTCATATGGATAGCCGGGCCCAGAGATGCTATGCACATATGGAGAACTTGCAAGTTTATTTTCTATTGCAAGTGTTTGATTGTACTCAGTGCTGTTGAAATGCAGGGCACCTGTACTGTTTGTATACATAATCGGAGCTGTAAAGTTAACCATAACATAGGCCGGATCGAATAGGTCATAATGCAGTGAACTGTTTATCACTGTTGTTGCCTGCACTCCACTGCTGGCAGGTATCAACTCAAAGACATCCATATTTGTCGGGGTTGTTGAATATATAAACAGAGCGCCGAGAGCTACGACAAGAAGGATAACTATTATTTTCTTTTTGTTATTAAGGGCTACATGTGCAACCTTTTCCATGGATTTTTCAAATGGGAGCTTTTTGCTCTCTTCAAGTTTATGGGGCCAGTAAGCCTTCTTTCCCCACTGTGCTAGTATGGCTATCAAAAATGTATTGCCCAGTATGATCGTTACTATCGCAGCTATTGCATTTGTAAGACCCGCATCGCTAAATATCGGTATATTTGATATCCATAAAATCAGGTATGAAATTGCCACCGTTGTTCCGGATGTAAATACCGCATGGCCCGCCCATTTAGATGATTCTGGAATGGCATCCGGATTTTTGGCCCTTATCTCACTACGGTACCTGGCAAGTATATAAACGGTATAATCTGAGGCTATTCCCAGAACTAATATGAGTAACAACGTTGGAGTTATAAATGAAATTGTGGTGTGGAACACGTATTTATACAGTAGTCCGTTTATTCCAGCCGCTATGACTGATGAAAATACAAAAATAAGGAACGGAAGAAAGGCAGCCACAGGAGATCTGAAGAATATTCCGACTATGAAAATAGATATTATTATGCCTATTATCAGTGCAACAATAAGCCCGTGTATGGACTCATTCGCCAGCTGGTTATTGGCAACGGTTGAACCTGCAAGGTAATATGAACTGTTAGAAATTTTTGAACTGGATGTCTTTTCCATTGATTCTATATGTGACTGCTGGGCAGTCGTTATCTTAGTTTTGTAGTCAAAAATCATTAGAAGTGTTGAATTACCTGAATTTATAAGGGAAGAGGATGCGTAGGATGATGGGAGGACGGGATAGTGATTATATGTTGTAACGTTTAGTATGGAATTCACAAATTTTGTGTAATTATGCCCTCTAGTATTGTAAAGTGAATAAAGGTAAGGCGTGAAATAGGGAACATTAATCTTTATAAGTGGATTTGCCAGAGGTTTTGCATCGTTTATTAAATATATCTGGCTGGAATTGATTAGATTAACAGTGTAATTCTCTATTCCAGTTTTGTTTGAAATGGTCCTTATTGTATTATTTACATATGTTACAAAATTGAATGCATTTCCCTCAAATATAGCTGGAATCGTTGAATTTACAGGGAAAAGTTCACCCAGTATTTTATCATATACGGAATGTTCAGGTGAAAGCTCTGTTATATTATATACAGCATCAGTTATATTATATCCTTTACTTTTCAAGAAAAGTGTGTATTCAATTAAACCCATGGTCGCATTTTCCAGCTTATAAGTACTTTTTGAGTATCCCATTAAGGTTTGATTTTCAACAGTGAAAATACTGGTTGTGCTCTTATAACCTACATTTATGCTTTTCAGGTATGCCGTCATTGAATGCTGAAACTCCAGCATATATCTGCTTACCGTTAGGTTATCAATCGAGGTATGATTGGAAACAATAATTATGGATGGATCTGAAGAGCCGTTAAACTGTGATGTAAGTATGTCATTGGCTTTGGAAGATTGAGAATTTTTTGTTACTAGTGAATTTGTAAGATTGTAAGAAGTGTCGGTAAATATCAGGGTCGCCGGATATGCCATGAGTAAAAAGGCGATAATCCAGAATACAAGTACCTTTTTCTTATTCTTTCTGACATACTTCCCAACCCTGTAGAAGAAAGATTCAAACATTGATATGGTTATTAAAGCTTAAAATATAAAGTTTATGAGTAAATAAGTCTTTAAATGAATTATTATATTTCAATAAAAATTTATAGAGATACCACATCGAAGTCCATGCAATTAAGGTATACACATATAAACCTCTATGAATACTTCTATAATCTAGTAAGGCAGATTCCGGACGGATATGTCACAACATACGGCGAACTGGCTAGAGCGCTGGGCGATATAAGAGCAGCACGGGCAGTTGGATATATGCTATCAATTAATTCGGACCCTGATGGAATTCCTTGCTATAGAGTAGTGCACACCGACAGGCGCATGGGAAAATATGCACTGGGGATTCATGAGAAAGAGGAAAGACTTAGGAAGGATGGAATCATAATATCGAACGGAATGGTGGAAAATTTTGATGAACGCTTCTTTTCAGATTTCAGGACAGATTTTCCTCTGGTTGAACTACAGAAGGAACAGGAAAGTATTGCAAAACTGGCATCCTTTGATGGTACACAAACAAGTCAAAATGTTGCCGCCATAGATGTATCCTATAATGGTAGGGATGGTTATGGAGCAATAGTAATGTATCAAGATGGTGAATACACTACGAAAACACTTTATCTTCAGGTAAATTTTCCGTATATACCCGGTTATCTGGCTTACCGCGAGACTCCGTTCATAGAGCAACTATCCAAAGGATTTTACGGTACTTTAATAATTGATGCCAATGGATTGCTGCATCCTAGAAAATGCGGGCTTGCAACCTTTGCCGGAGTAATAATGGGAAGACAGACCATTGGAGTTGCAAAATCATTGCTAATGGGAAAGCCCGATATTGAAGGCTACATAATATATAATGGTGAGAAACTGGGGTATATGATAAATAAGCACTGCATTGTAAGTCCTGGGAACATGATAGATATGGAGTCAAGTATAAGAAAGATAAAGTTATTAGGAAATGATAAATATCCGACCATATTGAGAAATGTTCATAATGAAACTGTGAACTTCAGAAAGCGGAGATTGCCGAGCTAGGACAAAGGCGATGGATTCAGGGTCCATTTCCGCAGGGATTCGTGGGTTCAAATCCCACTCTCCGCATTATTTGGCCTTGTCAGTACTATTAAATGATTGATTTTTGAGAATGATAAAGTTAAATATTTTCCATTTTAGATGTATTTTCAATATTCATATGTAAAATAATACAGGTATTACCTTATTTCTTGCATAGAATATCCATGGCAAACATATAGTAAATAAAGGCAAGATAAGGTGACCGATAGGGATTAAAATACTGGTGAACGCTGAAATCCTCAGGGTTTCCCATGGACATATAATAAATTAAATCCGATGTTTGCAAATATCCCCATATTTTATTATTACCATTATAATTACAGGATTTTAAACGCTCAAAGGCATCTTTTTGCATCGAATTACCCAACCATGCAGATAAATCTCTTCCCGTATCGGCCCATGAAATTGTTTTATCTATGCTTACAGTCCCCATCGCTTTATGGTGTTTTGATATTTCCTTTACATTAATTGAGGTTAACCCATTTTCTTCCATATATTTTGGAAGATATTTAATAAACTCAAAAATACCTGTCTCCTTTTTCTGATGCTCGCCGAATGTTTCATAATCCATAAATAGATTCATAATATCACCGGGACTTTCTGTAACCCACTTAATGAATTTCTCCGCGGTCAGAGGATAGCCTGACCACTTGTCATTGGAAAATCTGAATGATATATTATCACTCATAGAGTAGTTCCTCATATAGAGGTTTATTCCAGATGGTGCAAGATATCTGTAATTGGGATTATGATCTTTTATAACATCATCTGTTCCCTCGGTTATAATATTTTTGAAGCCAAGATTTCCTGCAATTTCAGCTATCCGGTTATTGTAAATGAGTTCGGTATTTCTGAATGATTCCGGAACATAATTGAATGTATCTTTTATGAGTTTCCTCTGGTCATCCACCTGGGATACAAACTCTTCCTCATCCCATATGGATGAGAGTGAATGAAAATATGTTTCACTCATTAATTCGCAGAGACCAGATTTTACATAGTCATCGATTACATCAATGGTTTCCGGATGGTACTTCAATGCCTGTTCAATGAATGTTCCGGATAGTGAGAATGTTGAGTGTATACCGCTTTCCATAAAGCTTTTTGTTGCTGGTATGTACGCATTTTCTGAGATCCTTTTGAAGATTTCCTGATTTTTTTCTTCCCAGAAAATTTGTTCAGGACTTATTTGATCCTGCATCCTAAGTGGCCTGAGCCGGAAAGGCTGGTGAAGCTCAAAGTAAAAGATTATATTTTCCATACAGATCTGTAAACCTCCAACGTTTTCATTGCGGATTTTTCCCATGTGAATGACATGCCCTCGTATTTTCCATATACTGATAGTGTATCCATAAGGCTTCCGTGGTTAAGTATGGAAACCACATATGATGACATCACATCCGTATCCCAGAAGTCCGTTTTCAACGCATTATTTATTGCTTCACCGACTCCGGTAGTTCTGCTCATCACCACAGGAGTTCCGGATACCATGGATTCCAGCACGGTTATTCCAAATGGCTCAGAAACCGATGGTATTACAAATACAGAAGAACTTTTATAATATTCAATAGCTTTGTGGAATTCCACAAATCCTGGAAAATGAAATTTGTCATCCATATTATAATATTCTGCATATCTTTTCATATCATCCAGCAAATCCCCAGTTCCGGCCATTACAAATCTTATATTATCTTCATATTCAAGGGCTTTTCTTGCCATTTCCATGAAAAATTTGGGACCTTTCTGGCTGGTTACCCTTCCGAAGTAAAGTACCTGCCTTTCCCTGTTGAGTGCCTGTCCCTGTGCATAGGCCGATGCCTTTACACCGTTGTATACGGTGGTTATCTTATCCGGATTTATATGATAATTCTGGGCTACCACATCTCTGGTAAGATTTGATACCGTAATTACGGCATCAGCTTCTGTGGCTCCCTGAGCTTCTATTTTCATTATGGATTCCTGGGGATTGAAGTACGCAGACCTATCAAATTCTGTACTATGAAACGTTACAACCAGTGGAATATTATACCGCTTCTTTATTTCAATGCCTGCACTGAACGTTATCCAGTCGTGGCAGTGTACCAGTGCTACACCGTCCGGTTTGAAATTTTCAACCACCTTTTCATTATAATCGTTAACAGCATCAATAAAGTTTGTTACATGCGAGTAAACATTTCCGGATATTCCGGATTTTATTTTTACAGTCCTGACATTGAAAGGATAATGTGGAAATGAATACCCCATATCCGGGATATATATATCAACTGGAATTATTTTCCCCAGTATTGAAAATACATTATATGTGTGTATTCCAAGGCCTCCGGAGAATGCAGGAGGAAGCTCCCATCCTATTACTGCAACTTTCAAGATGTAACACTCCCTGAAACTTGAGTTCTCTGTTGCTTTCTTAAATCTTCATAATATGATCTGATTAATTCCCCATAGCTCCATGCCTGCATCATACAGCCTTTGGGAGTTCCTGGATTCGTTCCGTCGAATATTTCTGGCACACTGTGCATGGAGAACAGTGGAGAAAAGTATCTTAGAAGATCATCAGGATTACTGCCATTATTCACCATTGCCGTTATATATGGACCGGTAAGCCATGGCCATACAGTTCCATTATGATATGCACTATCCCTGTTATACTGATTCCCTGAATAAATCCCTTTAAACTTCGGATCTTCGGGAGATAAGGTTCTGATTCCATATGGTGTTGCCAGTTCTTTTTCTGCCTTCTGGAGAAAATATGGATTGTCCAGCAATTTATAAGGCAATGAATAGGCAAACAGAAAATTCGGACGGAAAGATGTGTCCAGAGGTTCTACAATGTCTGCAATTTTACCATCAACAAGATATTTTTCCATGAATTTTTTGTTAAATGATGATAAAATGTCTGTAACAAATTCCTCCACATGGTTGCCGGTTATTCCGGATAAATATGAATACGATTTCAGCGCATTATACCATAGAGCATTTATTTCAATAGGTTTTCCAAGTCTAGGTGTAAATGATACACCTCCGCTCATTCCGTCCATCCACGTCATCTGGTCCACAGTTATATGTATGAACTTTCCATCAAGATAAAAATCATCATTACCGTTGAAATATGCATTAACAATGCTTTTTATTCTGGAGTAAATTCCGGAAATAAAATCTTTATCCTGTGAATAATAATAATATTTATAGAGAGCATATATGAACCACAGAGAAGCATCAGCAGAACGGTAAAAGCCATCGGTATAGGCATTATTGGGAATGAGCCCATTTTTCATTTTTCGTGCATAATTATTGAATATCCCTCTGGCCAGATCAAAATTTTTGGGTAAAAGTACCAGCCCGGGCATTGAAATAAAAGTATCCCGGGTCCACGGCCCAAACCAGTGAAAACCTGCTATTAAGTCATCATTCAATATAAAATTATTAGAGGTAATCCTGAGCGCTTTAATCGCTGGATTTTTCTCTTTAATGTTCTCCCTTTTCATAATCTTATCTCTAATTTCATCAAAGTCCGGTGTTGGATTTTCTTCCGTGGTAATTTTTACATCAACTATATTTTTAAGAGGATTTATGTTTATTTTTCCAGGATTGTAAAGGTCTTCCATGCTGTTTGTTCCCCTTTCTTCCTCCACAGGATACCTCAGGTTGTAATACCAGTAGCCAGTATGTGTTAATGTCCCGGTTTTTGATATATGTAATGTAAAATTTCCATCAGTGAAATCAAAGGATTTGTTGGATTCTGAATAAGTAAATTGCTTTTCACCGGTTTTTATAACACTGTGAAAATTCCTGAAGGCAAGAAGGGGGAATAATGTCAGAGATTCTGGGATTTTTTCATTAAATTCATATCTTATAATTACAGTATCGGAATCAGGATCCATTACTACAGATTTTTTAACTGGCTGGCCGCCAAGGGTATAGTTAATAACGGGAAATGGAAAAATCGAGTATTCATCTATGTACTGATATCCAGTTGGATAAACTACGCTAGGATAATAATTTGTGTCAAGGCTATAAATTTTCCCGTAAAATTTAATTTCTTCAAAAAGTTTAGAAAGAATAACATATCTCTGATAATTATCAGTATTCGATATAACTAACAGCCCGTGATAGGTTCTTGTATTTGCAAATGATACTGTAGAAGAGGAATAGGAACCACGGGAATTAGCAAGCAACCATTCCTGATTACTGTTCATAAAATCATAACGTTACTTTATTAATAAACATTGCTGGGATTGCCCCTGAAAAGATAATATAAATTTAGAGTCATAATATATCATTACAGAAAGGTTTTAAACTAAATATAGTTATATGGTACCATGGTAAGATACCTCCCCCTGGGAAATGGTAGAATGTTACTGACATTTGATGAAGATTACAGGATAACAGACTTTTATTATTCAAAATATGCATCTGAGAACCATTCAAGCGGTCATCCGTTTATGTACGGTATTTCTATTGATAACAATTTTTTGTGGTTAGATAGGAACCATTTAAAATTTATGGATTATTTTGATCATACCATGGTGGGTACAGTATTTTATCCTATGTCTGGGATAGATTTTGAAAGTCGTGATATTGTGGATATTTACAAAAATATTTATATAAGACATATAAACATTTCAAACACGGGGAATACCAGAAGAAATATTAAATTATTCTTTCATCAGAATTTCTATATTTACGGGAATGATATTGGAGATACGGCGGCTTTATATCCTGAGCTGGATGGCATTGTGCATTACAAAGAAAATAGATATTTTCTGGCATCTACCCTGGATGAAAATAATAAAACTATGGATCAGTATGCTACAGGGGTAAAAGATACAGGTGTGTTAAAGGGGACATGGAAGGATGCTGAGGATAATGAACTATCCATGAATCCAGTTTCTATTGGATCTGTGGATTCAGTTTTACGCCATTCCGTGGATATCGATCCGGGTAAAAAGTTCTCGGTTTATTATTATATTGTTGCCGGAGAGAGCTATAAGGAAATATCACAGATAAAAGGCAATATAAATCTGGAATATTTAAAAAAGCTTGAGCGCAGAACAACAAATTATTGGGAGTTATGGTCTTCAAAAGTTACACCAAATCTTGATCCCGATACAAATGCACTGTTCAGGCGTTCTCTCTTCATTATTAAGAGCCATTCAAATATAATCGGTTCTATAGCGGCATCCTCGGATAGTGATATCCTAAAAATGAGCCATGACGGTTACTATTATGTGTGGCCCAGAGATGCCGCAGTTGCTGCTTATTCCCTCAGTATAGCAGGCCATTCCCAGACTGCCAGGCAGTTCTTCTCACTTTCAACTTCACTTATTTCAAGCCAGGGGTATATGCAGCATAAATACAATATGGATGGGCATCTGGCAAGCAGCTGGCTTCCACATATTATGAGGGGAAAAGAGATATATCCCATACAGGAAGATGAAACCGCACTTCTGGTCTGGGTACTCTGGGAATACTTCAGAAAATACAATGATATAGGTTTCACTGCTCCCTTCTATGACGATCTTGTGATAAAAGCTGCAGAATTCATGACAGGATTTGTAAATGAAGATGGATTGCCAAGGGAATCATTTGATCTATGGGAAGAAAGGTACGGAATACATGCATATACAGTATCGACCACATATGCTGCATTGAAAGCCGCATCACATTTTGCCGATGTTTTCGGAGATCAGGATCTCTCAAAAAAATACTCTGAGGCTGCCACAAGAATGTATAATGCATTCGAGGAGAAGTTTTACTCAGATGAATATGGAAGATATGCAAGGGCCATAATCGATGGAAAGCCAGATTTTACAGTAGATAGTGCCCTGTCATCCATTGTAATTTTTGGAATGAAAGACCCCAAAGATTCCAGGGTTGTCAGCACCATGGAAGCTATCATGGAAAAACTCTGGGTTAACGGTGTGGGGGGTATAGCAAGATACGAAAATGACAACTACATGAGAATAAAGGACGACGTTAATGTGCCAGGAAACCCATGGATAATTACAACACTGTGGATGGCAAGATATTTCATGAAGGCAGGTGATCTCGAGAGGGGATGGTCACTGATAGAATGGGTGAAGTCTCACAGACAAAAATCCGGAATATTTTCTGAACAGATAAATCCCTATACAGGTCAACCACATTCTGTATCACCGCTGATATGGAGTCATGCTGAGCTTGTGATAACATTGCTTGAGTATTCAGCTTATACGCAGAATAAGAAAATATGATTTTATGCAGGTAATTGCTAAAAGGAACAAAACTGCAAATGAAAAACTAACATTAATACCTTATTCCCCATAGTCAAAAGTGTTTTATATGAATATACAGTTGAGAAATTCTATAAAATAACGAAATACTGTTTTTAATGAATTTTTTACCCTTTTCATGAAGAATTTTGAGAAAAGGCAATTTATAGTAATGTAGCATTGAAAATGCTTTAATTCTTATATACAAATTTATGATTTCATGTCATGGTTTTAAACATAATTCCTGATGAGCTATCAGAAATGATGAACAAAAATGAATGCGTAATCATCGATGTCAGGGAGCAGTTTGAATACGAATCTGGACATATAGATGGTTCAGTTCTGGTACCAATGTATGATATCTTTAATGATATTTCCCTGATAAAAAAGTATAAAGATAAAAAAATAGTCCTTGTATGCAGCTCCGGCCACAGAAGTTATTATACCGGCAAATTTCTTGAAGAAAATGGACTTGAAAATGTCTATAATCTCTACAACGGATTATATGGCTGGGAAATAGAAGAAAAACCATTGGTTTAAATAATGTGCCACCACCTTT